>JANNHX010000077.1:0-2746 GCA_031404615.1 Chloroflexota bacterium | reverse complement strand
GGTGGGGGACCGACGGAACCGGCAGGTTCTCGATGAGCCAGTCATACAGCGCCCGGTGGACGTCGAACTCGAGGGTGCACAGGGAGTGCGTCACGCCCTCGATGGCATCGGACTGGCCGTGCGCGTAGTCGTAGGTGGGGTAGATGCACCAGGCGTCGCCGGTCCGCGGGTGGGTGGCGTGCACGATTCGATAGAGGACGGGATCGCGCAGGTTGATGTTGGGCGCGGCCATGTCGATCTTGGCGCGCAGCACCCGGGCGCCGTTGGGGAACTCGCCCGCGCGCATGCGCGCGAACAGGTCCAGGTTCTCCGCCACGGAGCGGTCTCGGTACGGCGAGTTGCTGCCGGGCTCGGTGAGGGTGCCGCGGGTCTCGCGGATCTCGTCGGCGGTGAGGTCGTCCACGAACGCGTTGCCGTGCTCGATGAGGTGGACGGCCCAGGCGTACAGCTGCTCGAAGTAGTCACTGGCGTAGAACAGGTTCTCGCCCCAGTCGAAGCCCAGCCAGCGGATGTCGGCCTGGATGCCGTCGATGTACTCCTGCTCTTCCTTCAGCGGGTTCGTGTCGTCGAACCGGAGGTTGCAGGTGCCGCCGAACTCCGCCGCGACGCCGAAGTCGAGGCAGATGGCCTTGGCATGGCCGATGTGGAGGTGGCCGTTGGGCTCGGGCGGGAACCTCGTGACGACCTTCGACACGCGGCCGGACGCGAGGTCCGCGGCGACGATGTCACGGATGAAGTCGCGCCGCTCGTCGGCCGGGGGGGGTGTGTCGGCGGTCATCGCTGGCTCCTTCAACCGATCGAGGAGGGGGAGGAGCCGCGTCTCGCGAGCGGGCGCACCACACTCCCAGGGGAGTTGGCTGACACACCGGGAGTCGAACCCGGGCCCCCTGGCTCAGCGCCAGGTGCTCATCGTGAGCCACGCATCAGCGACCTGTCTCGGAGTCTAGCACCGGCTCTGGGGCCGCCCGCGCCGCAGGACTCGGCCTCATCTACGCCGCGCGACTCGGCCTCATCTACGCCTGGAGACGGTACAAGAGGATCGAACCCTGGCGATCCCCGGCGATCTCCGGCGATCTCACCTCGGGTACGCCAGCGGGTGGTAGGTGAGCCCTCCCGGTGCGGTGGGAAGCGGCGGTTTCCTCTACCACCATGGCCAGGCGTATCTGAGGCAGGCGCGGTCCATCGCGGGGCAGGCGCGGTCCATCGCGAGGCAGGCGCGGTCCTGTGCGGGGCCTGCGCGGGGCGGCGCGGCCGGCGCGGTCCTAACGCGGTCCTGCGCGGGGCGGCGCGACCCCACGCTCGAGTCTCGCCCCTTGCCATCGACGTAACTATACGTATACTGCTACGCATACCAGCACCGTACGAAGGAGGCTAGGATGTGGCCGTGCCGAACAAGACGATCTACGTTTCAGACGGAGACCAGCCGCTCTACCAGCGGGCCCAGGAGCTCGCCGGCGGCAATCTCTCGCAGGCGATCTCGAAGGCCCTCCGACGCTGGGTCGATGCTGCCGAAGGCCTCGCCGAGGGCTACGGGGACGTCCATGTCCGCGTCGGCCTGGGCAACGGGCGCAAGGTCCGCTTCGTCGCTGCCCTGGTGGGGGAGTGGACGACCAGCGCGCTCGACGCCACCAAGGGCCGGCAGGAGCACTTCCGCGTCTACCAGGGCCGGACGGGCAAGTACGTCCTCCACGTGGAGCGTGGCCCCGGGTACTCGGCCACCGACAGCGCGGGCAAGCCGGCCGGGTGGCGCGGCTGGATGGGCGTCGGCGACGTCACCTACACCGAGTACCCCAAGGAGAACACGCTCGACGTATTCGCCACGGTCGACGAGCTCCGCGACAAGGTCCCGGCTGAGCTCTTCAGCATGGTTGAGCGCGCCGCCCGCACGCCGACCGTGGAGGACCTCGACATCTGATCCGCGGCGGACGTCGCGGGACCTCATGGGAGGTGCGCGATGACCGCCCTTCGAACCGACGCCACCATCGGCGCCGAACTGGGCCTGCGCGCGGTCGCGGCACCCCCCGCCACGATCCGTGTCCGCGGGCTCCGCAAGGCCTTTGGCAAGCAGGTCGTCCTCGACGGGATCGACCTTGATGTCGCCGAGGGCACGGTGTTCGCGCTGCTCGGCCCGAACGGGGCAGGCAAGACGACGGCGATCCACATCCTGGCCACGCTCCTGCACCCGGACGCCGGCGAGGTCGAGATCGCGGGGATCGATGCCCTGCGGGAGCCGAACGCCGTGCGGCGGCTGATCGGGCTGACGGGGCAGGTCTCGGCGCTGGACGTCCAGTTCACGGGCGACGAGAACCTGCGCCTGATGGCGGACCTCCACCACCTCGGCCGCGATCGGGGCCGCGAGAAGGTCGCGCAGCTGGTCGAGCGCTTCGACATCGGCGAGGCCATCGGCAAGCCCGTCCAGACCTGGTCGGGCGGCATGCGCCGCCGGCTGGACCTCGCGATGACGCTGGTCGGCGACCCCCGGGTGATCTTCCTCGACGAGCCCACGACGGGCCTGGACCCGCGGAGCCGCCGCGTGATGTGGGACATCGTCCGGGACCTCGTCGGCGACGGGGTCACGATCCTGCTCACGACGCAGTACCTCGAGGAGGCGGACCGGCTGGCAAACTGGATCGCGCTGCTCGACGGCGGCCGGATCGTCGCGCAGGGCACGCCGGCGGAGCTCAAGCGGCTGGTTCCCGGCGGGAGCGTGCGGCTGGAGTTCGGCTCGGAGGCGGAGCTTGACCGG
>JANNHX010000076.1:0-3164 GCA_031404615.1 Chloroflexota bacterium | reverse complement strand
GCTGTCCGGGCGTACCGGCCCGGGTGCAGGGCGCCCGGCCAAGTTGTACCGGCGGGGGCCCCGCGAGGTCACCGTGTCGCTGCCCGAGCGCCGTTACGAGGTCCCGGCCCGCCTGTTCGCCTCGGCGATCGAGCAGATGGGTGGACCGGTGCCACCGGAGGCACTGCGGGCCGCAGCTCATGCTGTCGGTCAGGCGGCCGGTTCAGCAGCACGTGAACGCACGGGATGTCGGCCCAGCCGAAGGCGATTGCGCGGCGCGCTTCGCGACGTGCTGGAAGAGCGTGGATATGAACCGTTGGAGACCGCCTCGGGCGAGATCCGGTTCCGTAACTGCCCCTTCCGCGGATTGGTCGACGACCACCTCGAGCTGGTGTGCGGGATGAACCTGGCGCTGGCGGCTGGGCTGCTCGACGGTCTGGGCGATGACGCGTTGGCGCGCCTGGATCCCCAGCCGGGTCAGTGCTGCGTCGCTATCGGGTCACCGGGTCCACGCGACGCAGGGTCGTAAGAGCCTCAGATGATCAGGATGTGTCGTACCTGCGGCTGATGCGCCCATGACGACATGGGCAAGCCCAGTATCAACGGCGCGTGGGACGCCATGAACGCGCCGCCGATGCGCACGGGTCAACTCACGACCAGTCCTTGGAGACGATCGCAAGAGACGGCCGACAAGGATCGCGGAGACCGCTCCGCGGAACACCAGAACGCATGACCCGCCCTGCGACGGAGTGCCCAGAGCAGTCCTTCACGTGCCCCTGGGTGGCTCGTCATGGGCGCGGGCCCAGATCACCGGCCAGGGCAGCCCGCACTTCCTGCGCCACCTCCGCCTTCCTACGCGCTCTCCTGGGCGGCCGAGCTCCATTCGTCAGCACCTTCGATCAGAATCTGCCTGGATCCAGCTTGGGTACGCCCACGTCCAACTCCTGTCGGGCGCGCCAGTATTCCCCGCAATCCGCACCCTTCGCGACCGGGGTGGTCGAGCCATCCCACCTTCGCGGTCTCGGTGGCGATGAGCGTGACCGATCGGTCGCTTGAGATCAAGCCGATGGTGTGCAATCGCGACGGATCCGGTCAGACGGCGATCGCATCCTCGAGCACGTCGAGCTCTGCGGCGCCGAGGTTCAGGCCGTGGACGACATCACGCCAGGCGCCGAGCGCCGCCCGGACCTCGTCGATGATGACCTCCGCCTCCAGGACCGAGAGCCGGTAGAAGGCCGCCGTCTCGCGCAGAGCCCCGAGGTCGCCTCGGTGGATCGCGCCGTCGAGCGAGAGCTCGTGCTCGGGCTTGCCGGGCACCGGGTTGAGGTCGAAGGCCGGGGCCGGGCGCCAGCCTTCACCGGTTCGCAGGAAGCCGTGGTTGCGCAGGTGGTCGTCGCGGTGCGACGTCAGGACGTTGAAGGCGGCGCGCCGGAACAGCTGGGCCAGGTCCGCGCGAATCCACCGGGGTGCGCCGTGATCGGCGATCGCGAGGGCGATGTCGAGGTAGCTCGCGGCATCCCGGTCGCGCCGCGACGTCATCGTCATCGCAGACGCGTAGAGGCGGCGCGAGCCCGCGTGGCGGTCGAACCGCCGGGCGGCGAACGTGCGGTGCCCCTCGCCGAAGGCCAGGAGCCGGTGCTCGGGCACCTCGATCCCGGCGCGGGCCGCGAGCTCGTTGAGGGCGAGCTCGCAGGCGCCGACATCGTGGCGGTCCGTCCGGGACGGGAACTTGGCCATCCAGAGCGCACCGTCCTGTCCCATGAAGGTCGCCTTCGGACGCGCGCCACCGAGCGAGCTGCCCGGAGCCAGGAGGAGTGCCAGCCGCTCCGCCTCGCGGGAACGGTCGCCGCGCGACGGCTGCTCCAGCGCCCGGGCGGCCGCCTCGAGCTCACGGAGCCCGGCCAGCGGCGGCACGCCCGGGGGCTCGTCGTCCAGAGATCTGCCTGCGTCGTCGACGAACCGCAGGGCCCCCATGCGCGAGAAGTCGCTGACGCCCAGGAGGAACTCCCACTCGCCGAGGGTGCGGCGGGTGCGTCCCTCGTCGCGGGCGCGGCCGGCCTCGCGGCGCTCGAGGAGGGTGCGGCCCCAGCGGTCCGGGGCGGCATCCGTGAACGCCGCCGCGATCGCGTCCCCAGCCCGGGGGTACTGGTCACCCGGATAGAGGCCGTGCGCCGGGTCGATGACGAAAGCGCCGCTCCGGGCGAGCCAGGCCGCGTCGTACGCGAACGCCACGACCGCACCGGAGGCTGAGGGCACCCGCCGCAGGCGACCGACCCGGACCGGGCCGCCCAGGTCCGCGGCGTCGAGCTCGACCGTCACCTCGGACGGCAGCTCGCGGCTCACCTGGCCGGGGTCCGCTTGGTGCGCCTGGAAGGCCGCACGGCGGCGTCGGCAAGCTTGTGGCCGAGCTCGTCGTCCGCGGCGAGCCGGTCGAGATCCTCCTCGAGCCCGAGGACCCCAAGGGCCCGCACGAGGACGCCCATCCCGACCGACAGGTCGCCCTTCTCGAGGCTGTAGAGGGTCATGCGCGAGACGCCCATCCGTTCGGCCATCTCGGTCGCGGACATGCGCCGGCGGAGACGGGCAAGGCGCAGCCGCTCGCCCAGGGATCCGGCGAGTCGCTGGTAGCGCGGGAACGAGGGTAACGTCTGCTTGGACATGTCCAATACGCTAGTCGTTAGTACCTCAAGCGTCAATCTATTTGGACATCATCGCCACGGCCTCGGCGCGATCGGGACCCTGACGGAGATGGTGGCGTCCCCCCGGTCGAATCCTCTCGGGCGCGCCATCGAGAGCGCATGGGGACAGGCGAGCCGCGCCCATGCACACTCCGCCGACCGGCAGGCAGGCACGGGGGCCTCAGGGAGTCCCACCAGCGCGGCGTCCCCACCCTGGCTCCTAGTGCCATGGGGATTTGCTGCCAGACTGCGCGAAGTCCGTCAGATCGAGCCAGGCGACGACACGGAGACGGCGAAGGCAACCCCGCCTGACAGATGGAGACACGATGAGCATGGCCTCGAGGACGGACACGCAGTCGCCTGCGGTGCACGCTGCCGACCGACACGATCTGATCCGTGTGCGGGGCGCGCGAGTGAACAACCTCAAGGACGTCAGCATCGAGATCCCGAAGCGCCGGCTGACGGTCTTCACCGGCGTGTCCGGCTCGGGCAAGAGCTCCCTGGTGT
>JANNHX010000075.1:0-1504 GCA_031404615.1 Chloroflexota bacterium | reverse complement strand
AGGGACGCACGAACATGCGGCTGAAGGGCAACGACGGCTAGCTCACAAGCGGACGGCTGACCTCGATTGAGGGTTCCAATCCGAGGCGGCGGGAGCCACAATGACGCCATGGCTCTCGACGTGGGCACCGCCCGCAACCAGCCGCCGCCGCTCGAGGGGTACGACCTCTTCGCGGAGAACCGGCCGCTCGTCGAGGCGCTGCGGCGCGAGGGCGGCGGCGCCTGGGAGGAGCGAGCCTCGACGCTCGGCGTCGAGCTCGGCGGCGAGCCGCTCGAGTGGGGCCGGCTCGCGAACGTCCACACGCCGCTCCTGCGCAGCCACGACCGCTACGGCGAGCGGCTCGACGAGGTCGAGTTCCACCCGGCCTGGCACTCCCTCATGGCCCTCGGCGTCCGCCACGGCCTGCACGCGCTCTCGTGGCGCGAGCCCGTCCGCGGCGCCCACGTCGCACGCGCGGCGATGTTCGTCACCTACTCGCAGGTCGAGCAGGGATCGGGCTGCCCGCTCTCGATGACGCACGCGGCCGTGCCGGCGCTCCGCGCCGAGCCGGACGTCGCCGCCGAGTGGGAGCCTCGCCTCGCCTCGCTCCGGTACGAGCCGCACCTGCTGCCGGCGGCGGAGAAGGAGAGCGCGCTCTGCGGGATGGCGATGACCGAGAAGCAGGGCGGCTCCGACGTGCGCGCCAACGAGTCGGTCGCGGCAGGGCTCGGCGACGGCGAGTACCTGCTCACCGGGCACAAGTGGTTCTGCTCGGCGCCGATGTGCGACGCCTTCCTCGTGCTCGCCTATGCGGCCGGCGGCCTCTCGTGCTTCCTGCTGCCGCGCGTGCTGCCCGACGGGACCCGCAACGACTTCCGCCTCCAGCGGCTGAAGGACAAGCTCGGCAACCGCTCAAATGCCTCCGCCGAGCTCGAGTTCGAGGACGCGTGGGCGCGGCTCGTCGGCGAGGAGGGCGCGGGCGTGCGGACGATCATCGAGATGGTCAACCACACGCGGCTCGACTGCGTGCTCGGCTCGACGGCACTCATGCGCCGCGCCGTCGCCGAGGTGACCCATCACGCCTCCCATCGGGCCGCCTTCGGCCGCCTGCTCGCCGAGCAGCCGTTGATGACGAATGTGCTGGCCGACCTCTGCGTCGAGTCCGAGGCCGCGACCGTGACGGCGCTGCGGGTCGCGCGCGCCTACGACGAGGGCGACGCCGCCTTCCGCCGGCTCGCGACCGCGGTCGCCAAGTACTGGGTCTGCCGAGTGGCGCCCGGCCACGTTGCCGAGGCCCTGGAGTGCGTCGGCGGCAACGGCTACGTCGAGGAGTCGGTGCTGCCGCGCCTCTACCGCGAGGCGCCGGTGAACTCCGTCTGGGAGGGCGCGGGCAACATCCAGTGCCTCGACGTCCTCCGCGCAGCGCAGACGCAGCCGGAGAGCCTCGACGCCTTCCTCGCCGAGGTCGCGCTCGCAGAGGGAGCAGACATCCGGCTCGACGCCGCGCTGGCGGAGTTGCGCAACG
>JANNHX010000074.1:0-2945 GCA_031404615.1 Chloroflexota bacterium | reverse complement strand
CAGCTCGATCGACATCAGCATGCTGATCGCGTTGCGGCGGGCAAGGAAGCCGAACGAGCCGATCGAGAACAGGAGGCCCGCGAGGACCAGGTAGGCATCCAGGCTCTGCGAGACGTTGTCGAGGATGGAGAGCATCAGGCGGCGCTCCCCTTCTCGCGCTTCGCGATGTAGACACCGCCGATGACCGCGGCCAGGAGCAGCACGCTCACGACCTCGAACGGCAGCGGGTAGACCTGGAACAGCTCCTTGGCCATCTTCGCCGTGTCGGTCCACAGCCGGACCGTGGACTCGAGCCAGTCCGTGGCGACCACCGTCACGGTGATCAGCAGCGCGAGGACTGCGGACGCGATCGCGGCAGGAAAGGCCTGGGTCTGGAACACGAGCTCCCGGGGACCCGACTTGCTCTGGGTCAGCATGATCGCGAACAGCACGAGCACACTGATGGCGCCGATGTAGACCAGCACCTGGGCGGCGGCGACCACCGGGGCGCCGGCGAACACGTACAGGCCCGCGAGCGCCGCGAAGCAGATGATCATCGCCAGGCCGCAGCGGATGATGTCGCGCATCAGCACGACCAGCAGGGCCGAGACGACCATCACGGCCGCGAAGGTCATGAACAGCAGGTCATCCCACCCGAACCCGAGCAACGGGATCGTCTCCGGCAGCGTCACGCGTCCCTCTCAGCGTTCGTGGGCGTGGGCGGTATCGGTCCCGGACTCCAGCCGGTGCCCGTGGCCGTTCCCGTTCCCATTGCCCTTCGCGAGCGAGGCGGGGAGGACGGGGAGCTGGCGGGACTCGTCGAGGATGCGGCCCTCGGCCCGTGCACGCTCCGCCCAGTCGCGCTCGCGACGGATGTAGCTCATCTCCGTCTCGCGCTCGATCGCAGCCAGGGCGAGGAGGTCGATCGTCGGCTCCTCGCGGGACGTGTGGCTGAGCTCGAACTGGTCGCTGTCGCGGACGGCGTCGTAGGGGCAGGCGTCGACACAGATGCCGCACAGGATGCAGCGGCTCTCGTCGACCTCGTACTTCTGGAGCACGCGCGGCTTGGGCATCAGCGCGCCGGTCGGGCACGTCTCCGCGCAGCGGCCGCAGGACACGCACGGCGTGTCGTTGAGGCTCATGTCGAGCGGCGTCGTCACCAGGGTGTCGAAGCCGATCCGCATGAAGTCGTAGCAGGCGGCGCCCACGACTTCGGCGCACACGTTCGCGCAGCGGCCGCAGTCGATGCACCGCGAGGGCTCCCGGAGGATGAACGCGTGGCTGTCGTCGCGGACGTAGTCGTGGTTGACGCCGGTGAACCGGTTCTCCGTCACGGAGCGGTAGCCGGCGCCCTGGTGGAAGCCCTTGTCGAGCGTCCGCAGGGTCGTCCCGTACTCGATGCCCAGGCGCCGCAGGTCGCAGAACCCGATGGCCTCGCAGGTGCACTGCAGGCAGCGGGTGGACTCGGCGATGGCCTCGTCGCGGGTGTACGGGATCTCGTACTCGAGGTAGCTGGTGTTGCGGGCCTCGGCCTCGAGGGCCTTGAGGCGGTAGCGCGGCTCCTTGACCTCGCCAGTGAACGGCACGATCGAGAGGAACTCCGGCTGCGGCTCCGCGAGCTGCTGGCGCGTCCGGAGGGCGGACAGGTCGTTGCCACGCAGGTAGGCGTCGACGGCGTAGGCGCCGCGTCGGCCCTCGGCGATGGCCTGGACGACCGTCGCCGCGCCGATGCGCACGTCGCCGGTGGCGAACACGCCCTTGCGGGCCGTCTCGAAGGTCACCGCGTCGGCTTGGAGCCGGCGGTTCTTCGTGGCGCTGACGCCGTCGTTGCCGGGTCCGAACCAGCGCAGGTCCGGGCCCTGGCCGATGGCGAGCAGGACGCGGTCGCAGGGGATGGTGAACTCGGTGCCGGGGGCGGGCTCCGGGCGGCGCCGGCCGGAGGCGTCGGGCGCGCCGAGGGCCATGCGGATGAACTCGATGCCCGTCGTCTTGCCGGTCGTCTCGTCCTTGATCACGCGCGTCGGCCCGGCCTGGAAGATGGCGGTCACGCCCTCCTCGATGGCCTCGTGGACCTCGGACGATGCCGGCATGTCCTTCATGTCCCGGCGGTAGACGAGCGTGACCTCGGCCGCGCCCTGGCGGACGGAGGTGCGGACGCAGTCCATCGCGGTGAAGCCGCCGCCCACGACCACGACGCGGGTGCCCGCGTGGCCCGGGTACGGGAGTCCCAGCGTGGCCGTGCGCAGGTACTCCAGGCCGTCGATGACTCCGTCGGCATCCTCGTCGGGGATGCCCAGCTTGTTCGTGTCGTAGCAGCCGATGGCGATGACGACGCTGTCGAACCCCTGGTTCTGGAGATCGTCGAGCGTGAAGTCCTTGCCCAGCTCCATGTCGCAGCGCATCTTCCCGCCGAGACGCGTAACCGACTCGTACTCCGCCTCGAGGACCTCGACCTTGGGCAGGCGGTACTGCGGGATGCCGTAGCGGAGCATGCCGCCGGGGGCCGGGTCACGCTCGAAGATGGTGACGTCGTGGCCCGCCAGCAACAGGTAGAACGCGGCGCTCATGCCGGCCGGGCCGGAGCCGATGACGGCGGCACGGCGCCCGGACGGGGCCTGCTTCTCGAACGGCAGCGGCGGGTCGATGCCCTCGTCGAGCATCGCCTTGAGCACCTGGTCTCCGGCGTAGCGGTGGCTGTCGCGGATGGCGATCGCCTCGTCCACCTCGTCGCGGCGGCAGTGCTCCTCGCACGGGGCCGGGCAGACGCGGCCGAGGATGCTGGGGAACGGGATCGTGCGCTTGAAGATCCGCACGGACTCGGTCCAGTTGGCCTCGGCGTTGGCCCGCAGGAAGCCCGGGATGTCGATGTGGCTCGGGCACTTGTTCTGGCAGGGCGGCAGGCAGTAGGCGTTGTGGTCGCTGAAGATCAGCTCGAGGTTGGTCCTGCGCAGACGGCGGACCTCCTC
>JANNHX010000073.1:0-2537 GCA_031404615.1 Chloroflexota bacterium | reverse complement strand
CCGTGGTCGGTCCCCTCGCGGAGCAGGTCCGCGCCTCGGAGCGGGCCTACGCCGCCGGGGACGTGTCGTACCTCTTCGTGCTCGAGAATACCCGCCGCCTGACCGACGCCCGGCTCCGCGGGCGCGAGGTCCTCGCCGACGTGGCCCGCGCCGTCGCGCGCCTCGAACGGGCGATCGGCCGCACCTGCAGCCCCACCCCGGCCCCTGGACTCTGAAACATGCTCAGATCACGATCGAGAATCGTCGCAGTGACATGGGCACTCGTGGCCCTTGCCGGGTGCGACCGGACACCTGCGGCACCGCCCGCGGCGAAACCCGCGACGGTAACCGCGCCGGTCAAGGAGGCGGAACTGACGACGATCAGGCTGACGCCGGAGGCGGACAAACGCCTCGGCATTGCCACCGTTGCAGTCGAGCGGAGAGGTGTCGCGCGGACGCGCAACGTCGGCGGCGAAGTCGAGGCGCCCTCGGGAAACGCGGTGGTCATCACCGCGCCGTCGGCCGGTTTGCTGCAGGCGCCCAATGGCCTGCCGGTCGCCGGAGCCACGGTCGCGAAAGGCCAGCTGCTCTTCCGGCTGGTCCCGCTCGCCGCGGGCGAGCGCGAGGCTCCGGTGGCAACGCAGCAGGCCATCGACACGTCACTGGCCCGCCGCGACGCCGCGGCGCGACGGCTGCAACGGACCGAGCAGCTGCTCAAGGACGGCGCGGCCAGCCGGCGACAGGTGGAAGAGGCGCAGTCCGAGCTCGCGATCGCCGAGGCGGAGTTGAAGGGCGCGAGGGATCGGCTCGCGCTCGCAGGGCGCAGCGGGACCTCGGAGGCCGGCGTCAGGCTGGAAGCGCCGCACAGCGGCGTGGTGCGGGCCGTCCACGTGCGCGATGGCCAGACGGTGGCGGCCGCCGCTCCCCTTGTCGATCTGGTGAGCGTCGACCGCGTCTGGGTGCGCGTGCCCGTCTACGCCGGCGAGGTCCGTGACATCGATCCGACGGCCCCCGCGCGCGTGCTCGCCCTGGGCGATCCGGCCGACGCCGAAGGCGCGATCGCGCAGCCCGTGCCCGCCCCTCCTTCCGCCAACGCGGGCACGGCCGGGGTGGACCTCTACTTCGTGATGGCGAATTCGGCTCCGGGACGGCGGTTCCGGCCCGGCGAGCGCGTCGCCGTACGGCTGACACGCGTTGACGCGACGACCGGCCTCGTCGTGCCGGCAGCGGCGCTGCTCCACGACGCGTATGGCGGCACCTGGGTCTACGTCGCGCGCGAGCCCGGCGTCTATGCCCGCGTCCGCGTCATGGTCAGCGACATCAGCGGGGGCCTCGCCGTGTTGAGCACCGGGCCGCCCGTCGGAGCGCGAGTGGTCACGGACGGCGCCGCGGAGTTGTTCGGCGTCGAGTTCGGCGTCGGAAAGTAGACGACGGCATGCGCTGGATCGTCGCTACCGCTCTTCGTCTCCGCTTCGCGGTCGTCGCGCTCGCGATCCTCATCATTGTCGGGGGCACGCGCGCCGCCCGCGACACGCCGCTCGACGTCTTCCCCGAATTCGCTCCGCCACTGGTGGAGATGCAGACCGAGGCGCCAGGCCTCTCGACGTCGGAGGTCGAAAGCCTCGTCACCGTCCCGATCGAAACGGCCATGAACGGCGTGGTCGGACTCAAAACGCTGCGATCCAAGTCCGTCCTCGGCCTGTCGTCCGTGGTCCTGATTTTCGACGAGGGCACCAACCTGATGGAGGCGCGGCAGCTGGTCCAGGAGCGGCTGCTGCGCATCGCGACGACCTTGCCGGCGGCGGCGCACCCGCCGGTCATCCTCTCTCCGCTGTCCTCGCTCAGCCGCGTCCTGAAGATCGGCATGACGTCGCAGAAACTCTCGCAGATCGAGATGACGACGCTGGCGAAGTGGACGGTGCGGCCGCGGCTGATGTCTGTTCCTGGCGTGGCGAACGTCGCGATCTGGGGTCAGCGCGATCGCCAGCTGCAGGTCCTGATCGACCCCGCGCGCCTGCGCGCCAGCAACGTGACCCTGACCGAGGTGCTGGCGGCCGCACGGGAAGGGACATCAGCGGCGGCCGGAGGCTTCCTCGAGACGGCACAGCAGCGGCTGGCGGTGGCGCACGCGCCGGCCGTCGCCAGTGTCGCGGACCTGCGGCAGATCCTGATTGCGCGCCCCGCCGCCCCCGGCAACTCACCGGCATCGAACAACGCGGTCCGGATCGGCGACGTCGCGGACGTCGTCGAAGGGTTTCCGCCCCCGATTGGCGACGCCATCGTCAACGACGTGCCCGGGCTGCTGTTGATCGTCGAGAAACATCCCGACGGCAACACCCTGCAGGTGACGCGCGACGTCGAGGCGGCGATCGAGGCGCTGAAGCCGGGCCTGCCGGACGTCTCGGTCGACTCGACCATCTTCCGGCCGGCGACCTTCATCGAGCTGTCACTGCAGCACCTGAACCAGGCCCTGCTGGTCGGCTGCCTCCTCGTCATCATTGTCCTCGCGGTGTTTCTGTACGACTGGCGCACCGCGCTCATCAGCAGCATCGCCATCC
>JANNHX010000072.1:0-2896 GCA_031404615.1 Chloroflexota bacterium | reverse complement strand
CGGCAAAGTAGCTCGCCAGCTTGGAGGGCAGGGACATGCTCTCCTGCGTCACCCGCTCCGACAGGAGCAGGACGTCCGCCGCGGCCAGGAGGGCCGCGTAGACGCCGTCCGGCTGGACCGGCAGCAGGTCCAGCGTCGGGACGCTCTCCGCGGCTGTCCGAAGACGGCCCTCCTGGTTGCCGCCGCCCGCGAGCACGAAACGGACCGGCTCACCCCGGTCGACAGCGAGGCGGGCCGCCTCGACCACCTGGTCCAGGCCCTGCTTGGAGCCCATGTTGCCCGCGTGGAGGACGACCTGGCGATCCTCCGGCCAGCCGAACCGGCGACGGATGGTCGTGCGGTCCAGGTTCGGCGCGGCAAGCCGAGCCCAGTTGGGCACGAGGCGGACCCGTTCCGGGCGGACGCCGATCGAGGCGAGATACGGGATGAAGCCGTCCGTCACGACCGCGACCGCCCGGGCCGCGCCGGCCACCCAGCCCTCGACCGCGGACGTCATCCGGGCGACCCCTCCGCCGCCGTCGATCCCGGACTGCCGTGCCGCCGGGCCCATGAGGTCCTGGAAGAGGATCCCGTACGGGACCCGGAGTCGCTCCCCGGTGAGCCGGGCGAGGATGCCCCCGGACAGGCTGGGGACCACGCCCAGGATCGCGTCGGGACGGGCGAGCCGGAGGCTGGCGATGAGCCCCGTGAGTCCGAACGTGGCTTCGTACAGCGCGCGCCGGCCGGCCGTCTGGCTGCCCGGGATGTAGTGGGCGCTGCGCGTGACCGTTACGCCGTCAAGGTGCTGGGTCGCCAGGATGCGGCGAGGCGTCCCGCGCTTGAGCCGCCAGCCCGGGTAGCTGGGCAGGCCGGTGATGACCGTGACCTCGTCACCACGCGCCGCGAGGTGCTCTGCGAGGCCGGCGGTGTAGGGGCCGATCCCGGTGAGCTCCGGGCGGTAGTTGATCCCGACGATCAGCACCCGCATGGTGCCGCGCCCGCGTGCCATCAGGCCTGCCGGACCCCGGGCTCGGGCACCGTGGCGGCGTCGCCCTTCTTGCCCTTGCCCTTGGCGTCCGTGCCGTAGCCGCCGTAGTAATCGTAGTAGTAGTAGTCCCCGGACATCGATTCCGACATCCGGTTGAGGGTCACGCCCAAGATCCGGGCCCCAACCTTGGCCAGCGTCTCCCGGCCGTTTCGGACGGCGCCGCTGCGGGTCCGGCCGGCGTCGATGACCAGCACGGTCCCGTCCACCAGGGAGGACAGGATGGCAGCGTCCGTCACGGCCTGGAGGGGCGGGCTGTCCACGATCACGAACTCCGCGCTGGCCGCCAGGCGCTCCATGACCGTGTGCATGCGGGAGGACCGCAGGAGCTCCGCGGGGTTGGGCGGCAGCGGGCCCGTGGTGAGCACCATCAGGTGCTCCTGCTCCGTGGGCTGCGCGATCTCGCGGACCGTCAGCTCGTCGGACCGCAGCAGGTTGGTGAGGCCCTCCGCGTTGGGCAGGTCGAACATCTTGTGCGCCCCCGGCTTGCGCAGGTCCGCATCCACGAGCAGCGTGTCGTGCCCCGCCTGGGCGAACACGGCGGCGAGGTTGGCCGCGGTGGTGGTCTTGCCCTCCCCCGGGACGGCGGAGGTCACGAGGATCACCTTGACCGGCTCGTCCACGCTCGCGAACTCGATGTTGGTGCGCAGCGTCCGGTACGCCTCGGCGACCGGCGACCGCGGGTACAGGATCGCGGCCAGCCGGTAGATGGGCGAGCGGCCCTCGTCCCCCTTCATCCGGATGATGGTGCCCAGCGTGGGCAGGTCCACCACGGCCTCCACGTCATCGGGCGACTTGAGGGTGTCGTCCAGGTACTCCACCAGGAACGCGATGCCGATGGCGAGCATGAGGCCGACGAGCGCCGCAAGGAGCGTGTTGAGCAGGACCCGCGGGCTGGCGGGCTGCAGCGGGGCCACCGCGGGATCGACCACGGTGAGGAGGTTCGAGCCGCTGTTGGAGGAAAAGCCGAGCAGCGTGACGTAGGTCTGGCGCAGGCTGACGAGTCGGGCCTGGAGGGCCCCGAGCTGCGTCTCCTGCTCCGGCGTCCGCGCCGTGAGGCCCACGAGGCGCTGGACCTCCGCCTGCGTCTCCTCGATCTGCGCCTGTGCGGCGACGAGGTCCTTGTCCACGAACTGCTGGACGGCGGTGTTGCGGCCGGCGATCGCGGGCGACGCGGCGATCAGCTCGTCCGCGATGGTGTTCGCGATGGAGGCGACCCGCACGGGGTCCGGGTCCGTGACGGTGATCGTCACCAGGGTGCTGTCCCGCGGCGCGTCCGCCTTGACGAGCTTGCGCAGCTCCTCAGGCGTGGCGTCCAGCCCCTCACGGTCGATCACCCGGCCCAGCAGGGGTCCGGTGGTCACCAGGTCCGCGTAGGTCTGCGACAGTCGCTGGCTGGCCAGGAGCTGGTTGAGGTCCGGGTTCGCGGTCTGGAGGGACTGGCCCACGATGAGCGTGACCGTGCTCTCGTACATCTTCGTGAGGGCGCTGCTCACCAGGAAGGACGTGCCGGCCGCCAGCAGGAGCGAGGCGATCAGCAGCCACATCCAGCGGCGCAGGACGGTGAGCGAGCGGCGTGCGTCCATCTAGCGCAGATCCTCGGGCCGAGTGGGGCTGGGCACGCCGGCGGGGGGCGTGCACGGAGTATAGGCGAGCGGGATTCCCCGGGAGGTCATGGCGTCTCCGCCGCCGGTCGGTAGCGGATGACGGCGACGATGTCGCGATCGAAGGTGGTGTTCACGGTGGCGGTCTCACCTGTCAGGGTGAGTCCCTGGCTGGCATCGATGAACGCGGCGCCGGGGGGGAGGGTGATCCGCAGCGCGATCCGGCCGGGCCGCAGGCCGGGCTGCTTCTGGATGACGAGCTGGTAGG
>JANNHX010000071.1:0-3302 GCA_031404615.1 Chloroflexota bacterium | reverse complement strand
CTCGCTTCGATCGTGAAGGCGGTCGCCGACGCGCCGCCCATGAAGTTCGCGGGCGGCGGCCAGTGGGAGGCGATGCACGGCGACATGGCCGGCTTCTACGAGGCCCGGACACGTGGCCCGCGAAAGCGCCTCTACCGGCTCTTCTGCCTGCTCGAACGAGAGGCGCCCGGCCTTCCCGGGCCGAGCCTCGTGATCGTCACCGGGCTGGACAAGCCGAACGCGTCCGCCTTCTCGCAAGCCAACTACCGGCGGGTCCGCAGCCTGGGCGACGAGTATCGCGGGCGCACGCCGCGCAGCATCGAGCGGTAGTCCGGGAGTCAACTCGCGGCGGGCGCGGTCTCCCGGTTCCGGTGGTGACGCGGACGGCGCCGCACGACGACCTCCAAGCCTAGCTCGTGCGCCATGTCCACCAGCCTGCCGATCTGCGGGTTCGGGCTCCGCTGACTGAACAGCCGGCGGATGGCCGCCGGCTGGGCGTCGATTCGGGCCGCGAGTTCGGCCTTGGTCACATGCTGGCGCTCGCGTTCCTCGTCGATCGCGCGAATCAGGTTGTCGATGGCGTCGATCCGCGCCCGGTGCAAGCGGTAGCTCTCGGCGAACTCCTGGTCGTGCATCCACGCGTCAAAGCGTCGGTCGAACGAGGTTGTCGGCATCTTGATTGGTCTCCTGTGTAACTTGAATGTTACGCGACACGCTGCGGCGTCGTCAACCCTCGGCGGCGCACGCGCACCAGGACACGGATCGAGGGACCGCTCGAGACCTCGCGCAGGCGCTGGGCTGGGCGATGGCCGTGCGACCGGGCGACGGACCTGCAGACGCCAGGATCGATGCCTACCTCGATCTGACCGCGCCCTCGGGCGAACGGACGACGGCGTGTGTCGAGTTCGGGGCTCGTGCCGAACCGGCCACGGTCGCGCGGCTCGTTCCCTGGCTCCAGCGGTGCAGCGCGGCGATCCTGGTCGCGCCGGTGATCGGCGCGCGTGCTCGCGAGATCCTCGCGGATGCCGGCATCAGCTGGATCGAGCCCGGCGGTGACTGTCGGATCGTCCTTGGGAGCCTGTTCGTCGAGCGCCTGGGCCGCCGGGCGGCGCGCCGCGACGCCGATGCGCCGGGCACGCGGTACGTCGCCGACCCGTTTTCGGGCGCCGCGCTCCGCATCGTCCGCAGGCTCCTGATCCAGCCCGACCGCTCCTGGACGCTCGCCGGCATGGCCACCGTCACGGGTCTCACGCAGGGCTTCGTGAGCCGGACCTTCAAGACGCTGGCGCGTGACGCGTATCTCGATCGCGCCCGGGGAGCGAGCCGCCTCGGCGATCGCGACGCACTGTTGGAGGCCTGGGCGGCGGCGCCCGCGCCCGGTGACGCCGTCCTGGAGCGTGTCGCGACCATTGGCGGCCCGGACGCGATCCTGCGGGCGATCAGCACGATGGACGATCCGCCGCGGTACGCGATCACGGCCGAGGCTGCCGCCGACAGGCTCGCGCCGTTCACGCGGTTCGCCCGCGTGGAGCTGTATGTGACCGATGCCACGCCATGGGACGAGGCCCTGCAGCTCACGCCGGTCGCGCGCGGCGGGAATGTCATCCTGATCCGGCCGACCGACGGCGGCGCCCTCGACGGCAGCTTCGAACGCGATGGCGTGACGCTCGCGAGTCGCCCGCAGCTGTACGTGGACCTCGTCCGGCGCGGTGGCGCCGCCGCCGAGGCGGCCGTCTTCCTGCGCGAGCGAGGCGAGGTGTGGCCTCGGTAGATCCCCACGACGACCCCGCGTCGGTCGTGGCGGCGCAGCGCGTCTTGCTCGAGCTCTGGACGATCCTGGCGGGCTTCGCCGACGCGATGACGATCGTCGGTGGCAGCGCTCCCCCACTGCTCACCGGGGACCAGCCGGACGATCCCTACGCCGGCACGCTCGATGTCGACCTGGTGATCGACCCGATCGGCGTCCCCGACGACGTCTACCGGACGATCGCCGAGCTCCTTCGCGAGCGAGGCTACATCCAGCTTGACCAGCCCTTCCGATGGCTGCGGTCGGTGCTCGTCGACGAGCGGCCGATCGATGTCGAGGTGGACCTTCTCGCCCCGGTCACGCCCCGAGGCGGGGCTGGCCAGCGCCACGAACGGATCGGCGGCGAGCCGCTGGCGCGGCGGACGGAGGGCGCCGAGCTCGTCCGCACCGCCTTCGTCGACCATGAGATCTCAGGTCTACTGCCTGACGGGCGCCCGAATCGCGTCTCTGTCCGTGTCGCGACACCCTCGGCACTCGTGGTCCTGAAGGCGCTCGCGATGGGCCAGCGCGACAAACCAAAGGACGCATACGACATCGACTACCTGCTCGGCCACATCGGCATCGAGGAGGTGGCGGCCGGGATCGGGGCCGTGACCGAAACGGAGATCGCGACCAAGGCCGCGGGCATCTTTGCCGAGAAGTTCAGCTCGATCGACGCCATCGGGCCGGCGAGTGTCGCCCTCTATCGGAGGGTGCCGCTCGCGAGCCCGGAGGCCGATCAGGTCCAGGCGCTCGCGTTCGCCCGCGCCGAGAGGCTCCTGCGGCGTATCTCCCCCGCCGAACCGTAAGTAAGGCCACTGCGGATCACCGTCTGCCTCCTCGACGCTTGCGCGCCGACAGGTAGGCCAGCCGCGTGAAGTACGCACGCCTGGCGGCGTCGGCACGGCGGAGGCGCTCGCGCTCGGGGAGGCGTCGCTCTGGGTCGACCTCGTCGAGGAAGCGCTGGTTGAAGGCACGCCGGGCCTCCTTCGTCGTCTCGCGCGGGTCGTGGTGGGCGTGGAGCGTGTAGGCGGCCATCCGGGCGCGCATGACTCGCTCGGACGGGGTGAGGGACTCGCGCCTCACCGCCAGGCCTCCGCGTCATCCTCGACGCCACCCTGAGCTACTCCCGCGTCCCAGAAACCTACCATGAGGGCGAGCGCCGGGCCGCGAACCTCAGCCCGCGAGGTCCGCCCCCACGGCGACGCAGTCGTCCGCAAATTCGAGCGCCGGTGAGCGGCGGCGAACGGGACTTGAGCGGCCGCTATCGGCGTTCGAGGATCGGGCGGGCCTTCTCCGGGTCGTCCACGACGAACGCGAACGTGGCGCGATCGCTCCAGCGGCCGATGAACAGGTGGCCCAGGACGTTCACGTTGGCATCCGCCAGCTCGCGTGCGATACGGGCCATCCCGCCGGGTCGATCGTCGACCTCCGCCAGGAGCGACTCGCCCTCGAGGAAGGTCCAACTGCCGTCCAGGAGGACCGTGCGGGCCGTGTCGTCGTCGGCGGTCGTCATGATGAAGTGGCCGACGTCGCC
>JANNHX010000070.1:0-11146 GCA_031404615.1 Chloroflexota bacterium | reverse complement strand
AACCCGGATTTCGGACCAAGGTAATGTTAGCGCGGTTGGACCCGCGGCGTGGGGGCTCCGGGTTCGCGGTGGGGGGCTGGCAGGGGTCCACCGCGACCGACCGTCCTCCCCGTCCGGTCGCGAAGTGGGCGGCACGGTAGGTGGCCCGGCAGGGCATGTCAAGCCTCGGTGCGCCACGTGCACTCGCCCCCCGCGTGGTGTCCGAGGCCCGTCCTGCCCACCTCCCGCATCATGGGCTCATGCAGCGCCCGTCACCGCAGCCCCGCCTCCCGCGCGCCATCGCCCTCGTCGCCTTCGCAGGGATCGCCGCAAGCCTCGCCGCGTGCGACGCCGGCGCCCCGGTCGCGACGCCGCCGATCACCCCGGGCACGTCCGAGCAGCCGCGCGAGGTCAACATCGTCATGCGCGACTACGCGTATGTGCCGTCGATCGTGGACCTGCACCCGGGCGAGACGGTGATCCTCCACGTCATCAACGGCGGGCTCGTGGTCCACGAGGCGATCCTCGGCGATATCGAGCAGCAGATGGCCTGGGAGGCCGCCGAGGCCGCGGTCGCCGACCACCCGCCCGGCCCGACGCCGACGGTCCCGGACCCCGAGGGCTTCGGCGGCCTCCGCGTGGTGGCCGAGTCCGGCCAGCGGCTCGACGTCATCTGGACCGTTCCCGGCGACGCATCCGAAGCCGCAGGCGGCTGGTTTGTCGGCTGCCACATCCCCGGCCACTGGGAGAAGGGGATGGTCGTGCCGGTCCGCTTCGTGGACGACGGGGGCGTGCCGCTGGTGTCAGCCTCGCCGGGGCCGTCGGCCCACTCGTAGGGACGCACGACGCCGACCTCGTGCCCGCTCATCGAGGACGAGGGCCGGAATCGGCGCCTGGCCCTCATCGTGCTCGGGTTCATCGTCGCCCTCGGTCACCTGCTGCTCGTGTCGTTAGGCGTCCTTGACCCGTGGCAGCCGAGGCTAGAGTGCGGGCTTCGGAGCAGCGGTTGGGGGCGATTCTCGGGCCGTCGGCTCCGTCGTCACCGTGCCGGAAGTCGTGCCTGCGGTCCGTCCCGGATGGTAGGCTCCACCAAGCCATTACTCGCAGCTTCCCTTTCCTCCAGGAGTCCTTCCAATGACGTACGTCATCGCCGAGCCCTGTGTCGACGTGATGGACACGGCGTGCGTGTCCGTGTGCCCGGTGGACTGTATTCACCAGACTGAAGGCACCGATCGCATGCTCTACATCGATCCCAACGAGTGCATCGACTGCGGTGCCTGCGAGCCGGAGTGCCCGGTCAACGCCATCTTCCCGGAGGAGAGCCTGCCGCCGGAGTGGGCCGGCTACACGGCGATCAACGCCCAATGGTTCTCGTCGCCCGCCGACGCCCGCGCCGCCCTGGACGCCCTCAAGCCGGCCTGAGGCCCCTGCCCTCGAGGCAGTCGTCGGGTCGGTCGCCGCTCCGGGCGGATCGCCCGGCAACCAGCCGCACCGACGGCCCCGCCCTCGTGGTGGGGCCGTTTCGCGTCTCCGGGCCATCGCGGGGGCCGACACTCGAGGCCACGTAGACTGGCCCCGTGCGCATCGTCTCCCTCCTGCCCGCCGCAACCGACATCGTCCTGGCCGTGGGCCTGGGCGAGGAGCTGGCCGGGGTCACGCACCGCTGCGAGGTCCCGCCCGACGTCGCCGACCCTCTGGTCGTCACGCGCGCTGGCCTCCACGGCGGGCCCGACACGCTCGACAACGAAGCGCTCGAGGCGGCGGCGCCCGACCTCGTGATCGCGGGTGACGGCGACGGTGGCCTCGTGGGCACCCGGGCGGTCGCGGCCTGGTACGCCGAGGCCGAGACCCCGCCCAGCCTCCTGGCCCTCGCGCCGACGTCGGTGGAGGGCGTGCTCAATGGGATCGTGGCGGTTGGCGCCATGACGGAGGCGGAGGACGAGGCCCTGGGCGTCGTCGAGGAGCTGCGCGAGCGGCTCAAGGGTCTCGAGGAGATCGTCATGAGCCGCCGAGACCACGGCTTCGCGCCGCCGAGGGTCGTGCTGCTGGGAGCGGTGGACCCGCCCTGGACCGTCGGGCGCTGGATCCCGGACCAGGTCCGCCTCGCCGGGGGCTGGGAGATCCTCGGCGCCGGGGGCGAGCGCCCGCAGCCCACGACCTGGGAGGCGGTCCTCGACATGGACCCTGAGGTGCTCGTGCTGCTCCCAGACGGGCTGCCGCTCCGCGACGCAGTCCGCCGCTGGGAGGCGATCCCGCGTCCGGAGGGCTGGGCGGACCTGCGCGCGGTCCGTGACGGGCGCGCGTACGTGGTCGACGGGCCGTGCTTCACGCTCGCGGGGCCGGCCGTTATCGACGGCATCGAGATCCTTGCCGAGCTGATCGACCCGGGCGCCTTCGACGGCATGTCGCCCTCCGCCACCTGGACGCGGACCTCCTGACCCGCCCCGGCCGATGAGCTACCGCGCGACCTTCGACTGCCTGTGGTGCGGTACCGCCTGGACCACGCGCGGCCCGAGGGACCTCGAGGGATGGGCGCTGCTGTGCCCGACCTGCCTGGGCAAGGCCGGCTCGAACCCGTTTCTCAAGGGCAGGCTCCGCGGCGCGCTCGCCGACCGGGCCGCCGCGACGAGCGTAGCCGCCCCGGGATCCGCCGCCACCCCCGAGCCCGCGGCACCCCGCCGCGCCGCCGCGCCGCCCGCCTACCCGGCCTTCCCCGACGACTGGTTCCTCCGCCGCGGTGCATTCGAGCGGGGCGCCATCCACGACGCCGCCTGGGCGGCCGAGCTCGACATGGTGACCCGCTGGCTCGACGGCCTTCCACTCGCCGGCCGGATCGTGGAGCCCGCCGCCGGGGTCGGCTTCTTCTCGCCGCTCCTGGCCGAGAAGGGCGAGCTGTCCGCGTACGACGCGGACGGCGCGGCCCTCGACCGAGCGCGCGACCGCCTCCTCGCGCACCGCCTCCGCGCCCACCTGCACGTCGCGGACCCGTTCGCACGCGACGCGGACCCGTTCGCGGGCGACCCGAACGCCGCTGCCCCCGATCCCGGCGCCGACGCCGTCGTGGCCGCGTTCCTGCTCGGCCGCGTTCGCGGCGCCGGCCTGGACCTCGCGGCGGCCTCCTTCCGCGCCAGCCTCCGCGCCGGCGGGCACCTCGCACTGATCGACCTCCGCAACGACCCCGCGGGCGGCCCGCCGCCCGGCATCGCCTGGACGTGGCACGACCCCGCCCTCGTGGAGGCCGCCCTGGGCCGTGCCGGGTTCACCGACCTCCGCCTGACGGGCACCGGCCGCTTCTTCCTGACCGCGTCCGCGGTCGCGCGCTGAGCAGGGAGGGCCGGTCCACGGTGGTATCCTCCGCCCCGATGTCGCCCCTCACCCAGCGCACGGTCGCCACGGTCGGTTCCGGGGTCATGGCCGAAGCCATGATCGCGGGCCTGCTGCGAGGCGCCCTCGTGACGCCCGACCAGGTCGTGGCCAGCCACCCGCGCGCCGAGCGCCGCGCCGCGCTCGAGGCGACGCACGGGATCCGGGTCGTCGCCTCCAACGTCGAGGCCGCCTCGCAGGCGGACGTCATCATCCTCGCGGTCAAGCCCCAGATGCTCGCGAAGGTCGGGCGGGAGATCGCGCCGCACCTGCACGAGGGCCAGCTCGTGCTCTCGGTGCTCGCCGGACCCACGACCAACGCCCTGGTCACGATCCTGGGGCACGACCAGGTCGTCCGCGCCATGCCCAACACGCCCGCCCGCATCGGCGCCGGCATGACGGTCTGGTACGCGACCCTCGCCACCACCGCGGACCAGCGCGCCCAGGCCAAGGCGCTGCTCTCGGCCCTCGGCGCGGAGCTGGAGGTCGAGGACGAGAAGTGGGTCGCCATGGCGACCGCCATTTCGGGCACCGGCCCCGCCTACGTGTTCCTCGTGATGGAGGCGCTGATCGACGCGGCCGTCCACCTCGGCTTCCCGCGGCACATCGCGCACGACATCGTCATCGAGACCCTCGAGGGCAGCACCCGCTTCGCCAAGCAGTCCGGCGACCACCCCGCGGTCCTGCGCAACATGGTCACCTCGCCAGCCGGCACGAGCGCCGCCGCGATCCACGAGCTGGAGTCCGGGCGCCTGCGCACCGTCCTCTCGGAGGCCGTCTGGGCCGCGTACCGGCGCACGGTGGAGCTGGGCGACCAGATGGAGGCCCAGCTGACCGCCGACGCGAAGGTGCCGCCCCAGCTCAGCTGACCCCGGGTCCCCGGCTGAACGGCGGGTGCTGCGGCAGCGCGGTCGCCTGCGCCGACTCGAGCTTCGCGATCTTGTCCAGCAGCGCGTTGAGCACCCTGTCCTGCGCCTCGAGGTGGGCCTGGATCTGCTCCGTCTCGTGGAATGTCGCCTCACCGTCGCGGTAGGTCATCTCCGAGCGCCGGTCCGCCGCTTTGCCGAGGATGCTCTGGCCGACCATGATCACGGACAGCATCACGAGCTGGATGAACGTCTGGCTGATCCACTGGATGATCGCCAGCGTGTCGCCCGACGCGAGGGCCGACGGGAGCGCGACGAGGGCCAGCCCGGCGAACGCGTAGGCACACCACATCGTCCCCACGATCCGCGTGAGCAGGATGGCCACCCGGCCATTGAGGCTGTCGATCGCGTCGGTCGTCCGGGGCGGGGCGACGGACCGCCGGGCCTCGATGCGCGGGTGGGGCTGGCGCTGGAAGAGGACCGCCATGGCATCTCCGGATCGCATGGGTCCCACCGGCGGCGGGACCGCATGGCACGGAATCTACGGCCGAGCCTCCCTATCGGCTCGGCGGCCTGACGCTATCCTCGCCGCGATGGACACAGACACGGCCGGCGCCGGCCGTCCCACGGCGCGTGACCCCGAGGAGCTCCGCCTCCTCACCGACCAGCTCCAGCGCATGCGCGGGATGCTGTTCGGCTACTCCGAGCGGTTCTTCGAGCGGATCCGCACCTACCTGCTGCTGACGCTGGCCATGCTGGTGATCAGCGGTTCCGGGTTCTTCCCGGGTGCGGTCATCGCCGTGCCGTTCCTGGTCCCCTTCGCCTTCCTCGAGACCGCCTACCTCTTCTTCTACACGGTCTTCGCACGGCGCCACGCCGAGTACCTGGAGCGGGCGATCAACGAGCGCCTCGGCAGTGACGTGCTCGTCGCACACCGCCTCGAGGCGGCGTACTTCTACCCGCCCGACATGCCGAAGATCGCTGGGATCTCGCTGGGCAACCCGCTCGGGATGATGTCCGCGACGACGCTGGGCTACACCGCCGGGGCCTTCCTGCTCTGGTTCGTCGGTGTGCTGGGGACGATCTCGGTCTTCGCGCCCACCCCGGAGGCCACGGTCCTCGGGATCGACGCCGTGTCGCTGATCGTCGCCGTCCAGCTCCTGTGGACCGTCGCCATCGCCGGCCACCTCGTCTACGCGTCTCTTTCCCGGCGCGACGAGAACAGGCTCGTCGCCGAGCTCGATCGTTCCTACGGCGCACCCGCCCGTCCCGGCGGCCGCACGCCCTCCTGACCACCCACCACACGAGGCATCCATGCCCGCCAAGTCCACCTTCAGCGACGTCGCCGAGCGCGCCATGCGCTCGACCCTGCTTACCCTCTCGCACCGCAAGTCGCTGGGTCGGATGGCCACTCGCGTGCCGATCACGCGGCCGATGGTCCGCCGCTTCATCTGCGCGGAGACGCTCGACGAGGCGCTGCCGGCGATCCGGCGGCTGAAGGACGAGAAGCTGCGCACCACCGTCGACGTGCTCGGCGAGTCCGTGAGCGAGGAGGCCGATGCCCGCGCGGCCGCGGCCCGCTACCTGGCCGTGCTCGACGCCCTGGCCGCGAACGGCCTTGACCGCAACGTGTCGCTCAAGCCGACCCAAATGGGGCTCGCGATCGACCCCGGGCTGGCCCGCGAGACCATCGGCTCCATCGTCGCCAAGGCAGGCGAGGTGGGCGCCTTCATCCGGATCGACATGGAGGACCACACGACCACCGACAGGACCCTGGCGCTCTGGCGCGACGTGCGGCCGGAGGGCTGGGCGGACGGCGGCGCGGACGTCGGCGTCGTCATCCAGTCTGCCCTGCGCCGGAGCGACGACGACATCGAGGGGATCATGGCCGAGGGGGGCCGCGTGCGGCTGTGCAAGGGTGCGTACAAGGAGCCCGCGAGCGTCGCCTACCAGGACAAGGCGGACGTCGACACCGCCTACGAGCGCCAGATGCTGCGGCTGATGCGTGCCGGCCGCTACCCGGCCCTCGCCACCCACGACGTGACGCTGATCAAGCGGGCGATCGAGGTCGCGAAGGCCGAGGGCATCGCCAACGACGCCTTCGAATTCCAGATGCTGTTCGGGATCCGGCGCGACATCCAGGAGCAGCTGGTGGGAGCCGGCTGGCGCGTGCGGACCTACGTGCCGTTCGGATCGCAGTGGTATCCGTACTTCATGCGCCGCCTCGCGGAACGCCCGGCGAACGTGTCGTTCATCCTGCGCAACCTGTGGCGGGAGCGCGGCCGGGCCTGACGGCGGCGCGACCGGAGGCCGGGGATGGCCGGGTCACGGGCGGAGCTCCGGCCCGGAATCCAAGAGCCGCCGGTTGGGCTCCGGCGGCTCAGGCCCTCGGCGTGTGGCACGGACCAGGTGGGTCTACCAGCGCTTGGCGCCTTCGCCGATGATCAGCGCGAACGCGCTCATCGTGCCGAGGAACATGATCGCGCGCTGCGCGATTGCCTTCATCGTGGTCATGTCCTGCATCCTGTCGTCTTGGGTTGGGTGGGCACGGCCCCCTGATCGGATGTCGACCCTACCTGCTGCAGGACCGGCCCATGGATGACCCATAGGTACCGGTACCCCCATGACTGTGGAGGAGTTGATCGCACGCACCGGCGCCGCGCACGGTCCCGCCACCCGCGGGCGTGGCTCGGGCATGATGCGCCCATGCCGATCGATGCCGCCGCCACCGCCCTCACCATCCCGCCACGCGGGGACCTCCGCCGCCGGGTGCTGGCCGGCGAGGCGACCATCGGGCTGTGGCTGGGCCTCGGGTCCATCGTCGCGAGCGAGATCGTCGCGCGGGCCGGATACGACTGGGTCGTCGCGGACCTCGAGCACGGCATGGCCGGCGAGACGGAGCTCCTCGGGCAGCTCGTCGCGATCCAGGGCACGCCGACGGCGGCCCTCGTGCGGGTCGTGTCCGCGGAGCGCATGCGCGTGGCGCGCGTGCTCGACCTCGGCACGGACGGCGTCGTGATCCCGCGCCTGGAGACCGTCGATGCGGTGCGCGAGACGCTGGGCTGGATGCGCTTCCCACCGGCGGGCAGCCGCGGCGTCGCGGCCGGGACACGTGGCCCGGGCTACGGCACCGTGCCCCACGCACAGCTGCGGAGCCTCAACGACAGGATCCTCGGCGTGTTCCAGGTCGAGTCCGCGCTCGCGGTTGAGGCGGCCGGCGAGCTCGCCGCGATCGACGGCGTCGACGTGCTGTTCATCGGGCCTGCGGACCTGTCGCACGACCTGGGGATCCCGGGGGAGTTTGCGAGCCCGCGCTTCACCGACGCGCTTGACCGCGTCGCGGCGACCGCGGCGGCCCACGGCAAGGCGGCGGGGATCCTGCTGCAGGATGCGTCCGAGGTGCCGGCCTACCTGGCGCGCGGCTACCGGTTCCTGGGCATCGGCTCGGACTACGGGCAGATTGCGAAGGGCGCCCGGAGCCAGCTCGCGGAGGCCCGCCGGGCCATCGGCCAAGTGTAGTTTCCCGGAGCCCGTGCCTACTCCTCGCCCAGGTGCACGGCCGGCTGGGGGAGGACCGGCTCTCCGGCGTTCGCGGAGGTCCTCGTCCCGCCGCCTCGCGTCTGCGACAGCAGCACCCCCACGAGAATCAGCCCGCCGCCCACCCACTGGATCGGCGCCAGGCGCTCGCCCAGCAGGATCGACGCCGCGACGATCGTCCACAGCGGCTCCACCGTCGAGATCAGCGACGCCTGCGCCGCGCCCACCCGCTGCGCGCCCGCGTAGAAGCCCTGGACCGCGAAGAAGCCCGCGACGATGGCGACGCCCAGGATCCCCGGCCATGCCGCCCCCGGGATGTCCGCCGGCAGGACCGGGTGCCCGAGGCCCAGGTTGATCACCCAGTACAGGATCCCCGTCGTGCTGAGCATCACCGCGCCCGCGACCGAGGCGTTCGCGCCCTCGTCCGAGCCGTGCCCGGTGCGGTCGCTGCGCTCCCCGGAGTGGCGTGCGGCGAGGATGATCCAGCCGGCATAGAGCAGCGGCGAGGCGACGATCAGGAGGAGTGGCCCGAGGGGCGGCGCGGTCGAGGCGTCGATGCCCCCGACGGCCAGCACGACGCCGGCCACCGCGATCCCGAGTGCCGTCCATGCCCGCCGGCCCTGGAGCGGGCGCCCGAACTGGAGCGCCAGGACGGCGACGACCGGCGGGTAGATGTACACGATGAGGGCGGCGAGCGAGAGGTCGACCTCGGCGATGCCCGCGTAGTACGTCGCCGTGTTCGAGATGTACCAGACGCCCAGGCCCATGGTGGCGAGGAGGGCCTTCCGGGACATGGACCGGAGCGCGCGGCGGGCGGCCGGGTTGACCAGCAGCACCACCCACGAGAGCCCGGCGGCGATCGCGAACCGCCAGGCCATGAGCGTCAGCCAGTCGATCCCCGCCGCGTACGCCGGCCGCGCGAACAGCCCGCCGGACCCGAAGGCGATGGCGGAGACAACGATGAGGGCGACGCCGATGAGGCGGGTCCGGTCCACGGGTCCGAGGGTATCGAACACGGCCCGAACGCCGGGGGTCCGGACGGCCCGTCCCGGGCGGCCCGGTGCGGCCGACAGCCGAGTCGCCCGACGGCCGAGTCTCCCGGGCGGCCCGGTGCGCCCACGGCCGAGTCTCCTGTGGATGAAACCTGGGGTGCGCGAGCGTGGCTCGAGCCCCTCTTCGCGCGCTGTGGGCCCGAGCCGTGCAGCAGCATCGGCGATCTCATCCATAGGGGGATCACGCCCGACGGCCCCGGAACGGCGCGCCGCCACGCTCCCCTGCCCCGTGACCGGCGATCACGGGAGGGCCGCTCGGCCCGCAGTCGGGAGGCCCTCCGGACGATCGCAACCGGGCCGCAATCTTGGGCGCTCCCTGCCGGACGCGGGTACACTTGGCCCGTGGCTGAGCTCACCGAGCGCGCCGTTGCTGCGCGCGTCCCCAACCTGGCAACCCAACCCCTCTCCGTCGTCAACCGGCGGGAGCCCGTGTCCGTGCCCCCCGGCACGACGATCGGCGCCTGCCTGCTCGCGATCCAGCGCACCGGCACGGGCGATTCGGTCTTCGTGACCGACGCCGACGGGCGTCTCGCGGGCGTCCTGACGGAGCGCGACATCTTCGGGCGTCTCGTGGGCCCGGACGTCGCCGCGGGGGTGGACCTCGAGGCCCCGGTCGAGGCCTGGATGACCACGGACCCGCGCACCCTCCGCCTCGATCAGACCGTGCGCGCCGCGCTCGAGCTGATGCAGACCGGCAGGTACCGCAACGTCCCGGTGGTCGACGATGACCGGCGCCTGGTCGGGGTCGTCCGCCAGGTGGACATCCTCAAGTTCCTCGCGGAGTCCTTCCCGGAGGAGCTGCTCAACCTCCCTCCGAGACCCCACCAGCGCATGGAGCAGGCCGAAGGCGGATGACGAGAACGGAATCAGTCGAGCACGACGTCCAGCTGCTCGATCGGGTCACCATCCGCTTCGCGGGTGACTCCGGCGACGGCATGCAGCTCACCGGGACCCAGTTCACCCGGACCGCGGCCGTCTTCGGCAACGACATCAGCACGTTCCCGGACTATCCGGCGGAGATCCGCGCCCCCGCGGGCTCGCTCCCCGGCGTGTCCGGCTTCCAGATCAGCTTCTCCGCGTCGGACATCCACACCCCGGGTGACGCGCCGGACGTGCTGGTCGCCATGAACCCGGCGGCGCTCAAGACGAACGTCGGGGACCTGCTGGCGGGCGGCGCCGTGATCGTGAACGCGGACGCGTTCACGCCTGGCAACCTGGGCAAGGCCGCGTACGCGAGCAACCCGCTCACGGATGGCTCGCTCAAGCAGTACAACGTCTTCGAGGTCCCGATCTCCACCCTCAACGCGAACGCGCTCGAGGGGCTGGACATGACCAGCAAGCAGGTCGACCTCACCAAGAACTTCTTCGCCCTCGGCCTGATGTTCTGGCTGTACGAGCGGTCGATGGAGCCCACGCTCCAGTGGATCGACGAGAAGTTCGGGGGCCGCCCGGTCGTCGCCGAGGCCAACCGCCGCGCCCTGCGTGCCGGCTACGCGTTCGGCGAGACGACCGAGATGTTCCACACGACCTACCGGGTGCCAAAGGCGAAGCTGCCCCCGGGCGTGTACCGGAACATCACCGGCAACGAGGCGACGGCCCTCGGGTTCCTCGCCGCGAGCAAGGCCGCCAGGCGCGACCTGTTCTACGGGTCCTACCCGATCACGCCCGCAACCGACATCCTCCACCAGCTGGCGGGCTACAAGTCGTTCGGCGTGCGGACCTTCCAGGCCGAGGACGAGATCGCGGCGATCGGCGCCACCATCGGCGCCGCCTACGGCGGTGCCCTCGCCCTGACCGGCACGTCCGGGCCCGGCCTTGCCCTCAAGACCGAGGCGATGGGTCTCGCGGTCATGACCGAGCTGCCGCTGGTCATCGTCAACGTCCAGCGCGCCGGACCCTCCACCGGGCTCCCGACCAAGGTGGAACAGGCGGACCTGTTCCAGGCGGTCTTCGGGCGCAACGGCGAGTGCCCCATGCCGGTCGTCGCCCCGGCCACGCCGGCCGAGTGCTTCACGTTCGCCGTCGAGGCGTCGCGGATCGCGCTCAAGTACATGACGCCCGTCCTGTACCTCTCCGACGCGTTCATCGGCAACGGCGCGGAGCCATGGCGGGTGCCGTCCGTGGACGAGCTGCCGGACATCTCGGTCCCCAATGCGGTCAAGGGCGACACGACCTTCCTGCCCTACGGCCGGGACCCCGAGACCCTGAGCCGCCCGTGGGCGGTCCCCGGCACGCCGGGCCTCGAGCACCGCATCGGCGGCCTCGAGAAGCTGGACGGCCTGGGCACGGTCAACTACGACGCGGACAACCACCACCGGATGACGGTGCTCCGCCGCGACAAGGTGGCCG
>JANNHX010000069.1:0-6409 GCA_031404615.1 Chloroflexota bacterium | reverse complement strand
CTGTGGGAAGATCGCATCCTGCAGGTGCTCCTCTGTCGGGGCCGATGGGCTGTCTCGCAACGCCATCATTCCCGATCAGATGGGCACCTGCTCTGCTGTCCCGGATCGTGAATCACGCCGGGGGGTCGGTGGATCCGGGCTAACCCGGCGCCAACGAACTCCCGCCAACCTGATCAGCCCGGGGGGCGGAGTCGAGGCGGCTGACCGCCTTCACGGCAACGACGCCTGCTGCGAGAAAGCTTGCGACGGACAGGCCTCCGAAGACCGCCGACGCGGTCATGTGCCGAAGGCTTGCGTTTGCCACGTCTGCGACGCACGATTGGCGGGCGCCGGGGCGACCGCCCGCAACGCGGCCGGGTCGCCGGCTCGGGAGAGTGTCGCGATGTCCCCACGTGCCGTGACCGGCATCCTCGCTCTGGCGGTGATGGTCGCTGGCTGTGCCTCGGCCGGAAGCCCGACCCCAGCACCCTCGGATGGCCGCTACGACATCGGCGATGGCTCGCTGTTCCTGGAGTGCACCGGCTCGAGTGCGCCCACCGTCGTCCTCGAGGCGGGGCTGGGCGAGAATCATGGAACGTGGTCGCGGTTCGAGCAGGTCCTCGGCGACGCGACCCGCGTGTGCGCTTACGATCGCGCCGGGAGAGGGACGAGCGACCCGGCCGACGCGCCGAGGACCGCGGGCGACGCCGTCGACGACCTGGTCCGCCTGCTCGACGTGGCCGGGATCCAGCGCCCCGTCGTCCTGGTCGGTCACTCCTTCGGCGGTGTCGTCGCGCAGCTCTTCGCCGCGCGCGCCCCATCGGATGTCGCCGGGCTCGTGCTGGTCGACCCGACGCCTGGCACATTCCGGGAGGACATGTGCTCCGTCGTCGACGAGGCCGCTTGCAGCGCGCTGACGTCCCAGCTGGCACCAGCCGGCAACCCTGAAGGCATGGACTGGCCGGCGAGCGTCGCCGAGCTCGCTGCGGCCGGCCCCATCGGGGACGTCCCGATCATCGTTCTTGCGGCGACCAACCATGGGCAGGGCAGCGTGGCCGCAGCGGTGGAGCTGTGGCGAGGCAGACTACGGGAACTTGCGGACAGCGCCACGAGGGGCACGTTCCAGCTCGTCGAGAGCGGCCACTTCATCCACCTGGACAAGCCGGACGTTGTGGCCGAGGCCATCCGCTCGGTGATCGCGTCCGCGGCCGCGGGGTCCGCTGCGCCGTCAACCCCGTGAGCGGTGCGGTTCCAGGGGCATGCACCCTTCGCCTCCCAGTCAGGCACCGCCGATGCGCCTGTGCGTCGGGCACGGCCAAGTAGGTCGACTGAGCGCGCAGAGGGGGCACGGCGCCCCTGTAGTCCTAGGTGATGATGCGGGTCGACCCCTACCGTGACCCCTTAGCGTGACGTTCGAGCGGGTTGTCACGCAGATCAGCGCGCCGGCGTGGCTCGGCCTGACCGCGACTCCCCATCGCCGGGACGGGCTCGAAGGCCTGGTCACGATGAACTGCGGGCCGGTGCGCCACAGGATGAGCGGCGGCTCGCCCGAAGACGACGGCATCGAACACGTGCTGGCGATCCACGAGACCGACCATCCGGGCTCCGATGACCGTGGAGGCGGAGCCAGCCCGGCGATCCAGACGGTATTCCGCGGGGTGGTCGAGGACAACGTCCGCACCGGGCAGGTCCACGCCCTCGCCGAGCTCTCGCCCGAAGCCGAACTCGAGGACGGTCCGTGCTTGATCGTCACGCTGCTGATGGACCCGATCGGCGCGCGAATGCTTCGGCTCCTTCCGCAAGGATCAGAGCGTTTCGTGGAGTTCGCGCTCGGCAACGAGCGCGTGACGACCGCCGAGGCGAAGGAGTTGCTGGGTGTTTCGGTCAACACGGCACGCCGATACCTCACCGCCCTCGCGGACGCGGGCTTCCTGCGCCGCGAAAGCCACAGCGCGCGCGATCCGCATGGCTACTGGCGGGTGACCACGGGGCCGGTTGGCGGCGCCGGCACAGACGCGTGAGCGCCAGGACCGCGAGTATCTCCCCTTGACCGACGCCGTGATCGAGGCGCACCTCTCCGGTCGACCCATGTCGGTCTGTACCCGCTCCTTCGCGACGACTCCTGCCGGCTGCCAACTGAGCACCCTACGCTCGCCGTTCCACGCTCGGGCCACAACGCATAGGCCGATCCAGTTCGTAAGTCCCCCAGCCCGCGATCATCCGCTAGCAGGTCGTCTTGCCGCCGCCAGAGGCCCGATGGACTCCGTAGGCCACATCCGGGCAGCTGCGCAAGCTACCATCCGTGAGCCGCCCTGACCACGGCATCAGTCGCCGAGGGCACGCGTCGAGCGAGGTCTGCGAGGTCTCCGATGGCGATCCACGGGTCAGCATCCGCCGCCGACCTGGACGCAGCCAGTCGATGGTGGCTGGACGGCGTCGTCTACCAGGTGTACCCACGGAGCTTCGCCGACTCGAACGGCGATGGCGTTGGCGACCTCCCGGGCCTCATCGACCACCTGGACCATCTCGCCGGCGGACCAGATTCGCTCGGCGTCGACGCCATCTGGCTCTCCCCGATCTACCCGTCGCCCATGCTCGACGGCGGCTACGACGTCATGGATCACACGGCGGTCGATCCCGTCTTCGGGACGCTGGCCGATCTCGATCGGTTGATCGAGGAGTGCCATCGACGACGCATCCGCGTCATCCTCGACCTCGTGATGAACCACACCAGCAACCTGCATCCGTGGTTCGTGCAGTCGCGCCAGTCGAGGACCGGCCCCTTCGCCGACTTCTTCCTCTGGAGGGATCCGTCCGGGTGGGATCGCGATGGTCGACCGGAGCCGCCGAACAACTGGCTCTCGTGGTTCGGCGGATCGGCCTGGGCGTGGGAGCCCCGGCGAGGGCAGTTCTACCTCCACACGTTCCTGTCCGAGCAGCCCGACGTGAACTGGCGCTGCACCGCTCTGCGCGCGGAGATGTGGTCGATGGTCAGGGGCTGGCTCGACCGCGGCGTCGATGGGTTCCGGCTCGACGTCTTCAATGCGTTCCTCAAGGCTGCGGAGATGCCATCGAACCCGGGGATCGCGGCGGGCGGCTCGATCCCCTGGGACAGCCAGGAGCACCGCCACGACAAGGACCAGCCCGAGCTGCACGACCTCCTTGCCGAGTTCCGACGCATCGTCGACGCCCAGCCGGGGACCGCCACGGTCGGCGAGCTGTTCACGAGCGGTATCGAGGTCGCTGCCGCGTACTGGGCGCCGCGCCACCTCGTGTTCGACTGGGTCCTCCTCGAGACGGCGTGGACGGCGGCGTCCTTCCGTGCGGCGATCGCGGCCCGGGAGACCGCCTGGGTCGGTCGCTGGCCGACGATCGTGCTGTCCAACCACGATCACTCGCGACATGTCTCGCGCTATCTGCACACGCTCGGTCGTCGCGATCGGGCGACGGCCGATGCCGTGGCGAAGGCCGCCGCCTCGATCGCACTGACGCTGCGAGGGACGCCCTTCCTCTACTACGGGGAGGAGATCGGCGCAGGGGACATCGCGGTCCCACGCAGCCGCGCCCGGGATCGCGCGGCTGTGGCGATGGCGGGCTGGTGGAACCGTGATGGATGCCGCGCGCCGATGGCATGGTCCGGCGACGGGACGGCGGGCTTCACGAGTGGCACGCCATGGTTGCCAATTCCGCCGGACGCGGCGTCGCGGAACGTCGAGCGCCAGCGGGCGTCGGAGGGCTCGGTCCTGGCCCACTACCGGCGGCTCCTCGCGCTTCGGCGAGGGTCCGCGGCGCTCCGAACTGGTGAGCTCGTCCTCGTCGACGTGGGCGACCCCGACGTCCTCGCCTATCTCCGGCAGACAGGCGACGAGGCCGCGCTGGTGGTGGTGCGGTTTGGTCTTCAAGGCGGCGAGGTCAAGCTACCCCCGGCCGCCGGACCGTGGAGGGTCGTGCTCTCGAGCCACGACCTGGCCACGCCCACGGTTGGGTCGCGCGTCGCGCTTCGACCGCTCGAGGCCATCGTCCTCCAGTGTGTTGCGCATACGATCCACAGATGAGGACCTCGCCCGAGTTCGACACCGACCCTGGCCGGCTCGCCCAGCGCTTCCCGGCCGACTTCACCTGGGGCTTCGCCGCCTCCGCCTACCAGATCGAGGGAGCCGTGACCGAGGACGGCCGGGGACCGTCGATCTGGGACACCTTTGCCCGCCAGCCGGGCGCCATCGCCGACGGCAGCACGGGCGACGTCGCCTGCGACCACTACCACCGCTACCCAGAGGACGTACGGCTGATGGCCGACCTGGGGGCACGCGCGTATCGCTTCAGCAGCAGCTGGTCGCGCGTTCTGCCCATGGGGACTGGCGCCATCAACCAGCGCGGCCTCGATTTCTACGAGCGCCTCGTCGACACCCTGCTTGGCGCGGGCGTCCAGCCGCTGATCAACCTGTTCCACTGGGACCTGCCGCAGGCGCTCCAGGACCGCGGCGGCTTCGCCAACCCGGAGGTCGTGGGCTGGTTCACCGACTACGCCGCGCTGCTCGCATCGAATCTGGGTGACCGTGTCAAGGACTGGATGACATTCAACGAGCCGGCCTGCTATGCCTTCCTCGGCCATGCCGATGGCATCCATGCGCCGGGGTTGCGTGACTGGCCGACCGCGATCCGGGTGGCCGACAACGAGCTCCGCGCCCATGCCGCCGCCACCGGGGCGATCCGCGCTCTCGTCGACCGCGCGAAGGTCGGTGTGGCGATCGATGTCAATCAGGTCGCGCCGGCGACCGGTTCGGAGCGCGATCGTGTCGCCGCGGACCGGTGGAGCTCAGCTCGCGACGCGTGGTTCCTCGATCCGCTCTTCGGTCGCGGCTACCCGACGCTGGGACTCGATGCTCACCGCGAGGCGGGTCACCTCGAAGGCATCGACCTCGCAGAGCCGCCGGCCGGCGATCTCGATTACCTGGGCCTGAACTACTACAGGAGCGACTCGGTCAGCGCCAGGTCGGACCGGGCCTTCGACTGGGAGATCGGCGCCGTGCCGGGCTCGGAGCAGACCCAGATGGGCTGGCACATCGCGCCTGACGGCCTGCGCGACACCCTGATCGACCTCAACGAGCGGTACGCACCGCCCGAGATCGTGGTCACCGAGAACGGCGCGGCGTACCCCGATGCCGTCGACCAGGACGGACGGGTGCGCGACGTGGGCCGGCTGGACTACCTGGCACGCCACGTCGCGGCGGCCTCCGACGCGCTTCGCGCTGGCGTGCCGTTGACCGGGTACTACGTCTGGTCGCTTCTCGACAACTATGAGTGGAGCCTTGGCTACACCCGGCGGTTCGGCCTGGTCCATGTCGACTTCGACAGCCAGCGCCGCACGCCGAAGGACAGCGCGGGCTGGTATCAGCGGCTCGTCGCCCGCAGGTAGTCCTCCGCGGCAGCCGGCTGTTGGCCGCCGCTCAGCCCCATGCCATGAGCCCGTGGCCTCGTGGATACAGACCCGCGATGTCGACGGGCAACCGGCCGACGAACGGCGCCTCGCCCAGCAGCGCGGCCGCCACCGCCTCCATCGACGGCGGCAGGATGCCGTAGGTGCAGATATGGGTTCGGGCGGACGGGTAGGGGAGCAGGTCCCACGGCGTGCGCAGGGCGACGGTGACCGTCGGCTTGCCGGACGCCAGGACCGCTGCGGCCAGCGCCGCCTGCACCGGCTGGAGGTGCGCGGAGAACGTCCCGACGACGACGAGGTCGAAGGTTCCAAGCCGCAGGCCGAGACCTGCGATGTCAGCCTCGCGGAGCGCCGCCGGCAGAAGGATCTCCTCGACGCGCGCGAGCCGGCGGCGGAGCGCCGATGCCAGCGTCGGCGGCACCGTCGACGACGTGTCGGCCGGCGTCAGGTCGGCCGGCATCGACTGGACGACCGCGATCCGCGCATCGGCGGCCGGCTTCAACGGCAGCAGCCGGTCGTCGTTGCGGACGAGGGTGATCGAACGCTGGGCCAGCTCGGCGGCGAGAGCCTGGTGGTCGCTGCAACCGACGACGTCGAGCGGCGGCTGGTCGTGGCGTCCCAGCCAGCGGCGAAGGTCGCCCAGCCGACGCCTCGCCGCAGCATCGTCGTCGGCATCGATGAGACCTCGCCGCTGCGCCTGCGCCAGGCCTTCCGCCAGCCGTTCCAGCGCTGCCTCGTCCGCGGTTCCGAGCAGCACGTCCTCGCCGGCACGGAGGGCGGCGATGGCGTCGACGATCTGCGCCGATCCCTGGGCCAGGGCGCGCATGTCCAGGGCATCGGTGACGGTCACGCCGTCGAAGTGCAGCTGCCCTCGCAGCAGGTCGCGCAGGACCGCGGCGGACAGGCTGGCCGGCAGGTCGTCGTGGCCGGGCAGCGCGAAGTGGCCGGTCATGACCATCCGCGCGCCGGCGTCCAGTGCCGCCCGAAACGGGA
>JANNHX010000068.1:0-8181 GCA_031404615.1 Chloroflexota bacterium | reverse complement strand
CGAGCGCCATGAGGCGACGCAACGCCGACGGGTGAAGATGCGCGTCGGGCTCGTCGAGCGCGAGCACACCCGTGTGCCGCGGGTGTCAGTCGACGACGGTGTGGCTCTGCTCCCGGAGGAACTGCGCGACGTAGTACATCGACAGGCCGGACTTGCCGGTGGAGCCGGAACCCTTCCAGCCGCCGAACGCCTGCACGCCCGGCCAGGCGCCGGTCGTGGCGCCCGCGCGCCGGTTGACGTACAGGACGCCCGCGTGGACCTCCTCGAGGAACCGCTGGACCTCGGCCGGGTCCTCGGAGTAGACCCCGGCGGTCAGGCCGTAGACGTTGTCGTTGGCGAGGGCGAGGGCCTCGTCGAGCGAGTCCACCGCCGCCACCGCGACGAACGGCGCGAAGAGCTCGTCCTGGAACAGACGATGGTCGGCCGGGAGGCCAACGACGGTCGGCTCCACGTAGAACCCGCGGGCGAAGGCGCCCTCCGTCAGGCGCTCGCCACCGGTGTAGACCGTTCCGTCACGGCGCGCCTCGGCGACGGCCTGCTGGTGCCGGTCGACCGCGGCCTGGTCGATGATCGGGCCGAGGAACGCGGTCCGCGGCAGCGGGTCGCCCACGACGAGCTTCTCGGTCTTCTCGACAAGCTGGCGGATGAACTCGTCATGCACCGGCCGCTCGACGTAGACCCGGCTGTTGGCCGAGCACTTCTGGCCGCCGAAGCCGAACGAGGCGCGCATGACGCCCTCGGCCGCCTCCTCGATGTCCGCGCTCTTGAGCACGATCGTCGGGTTCTTCCCGCCCATCTCGACGACGCAGGGCCGCGGGTACTTCGTGCTGAAGCTCCGGAACAGGTCGAACCCGACCTCGTAGGAGCCGGTGAAGACGATGCCGTCGATCCCCTTGTTCTCCTGGAGCTCGGCGCCGACGGTGCTGCCCGGGCCCATGACCAGGTTGAACACGCCGTCAGGGACGCCCGCGTCGCGGTACGCCTCGAGGATCGCTATCGCCGTCATCGCCGAGGCGGTCGCCGGCTTGAGGATCACGCTGTTGCCGGCCATCATGGCGGCCGACGTGGGGCCGACGGCGAGCGCCATCGGGAAGTTGAACGGGCTGATCACCGCGAACACGCCGTGCGGGCGCAGGATCGAGCGGGTGTGCACCGCGGCGTCACCCAGGTTGTCCATCGGGTGGTCGTAGAACGCGTTGTCCTCGGCCGTCTTCGCGTAGTAGCGGATGAGGTCGGCCGCCTCCTCGACCTCGCCCAGGGCCTCCATGCGGGTCTTGCCCACCTCGATGGCCATGAGGCCGCCGTACTCCATCTGGCGCTCGGAGATGAGCTCTGCGGCCGCCTTCAGGATCTCGAGGCGCTTCTCCCACCCGAGGCGGAACCACGCCGGCTGCGCGCGGCGGGCCGCTGCGATCGCGTCCTGGACGTCCTTGCGCGTGCCCTTGGCGAAGGTGCCCACGAGGATGTCGGTGTCGATGGGCGAGCGGACCTCGAAGGTCCCCTCGCCGTCGCGCTCCTGCCCGTCGACGAAGTTGCGGTGGTACGCGCCCAGCCGGCCCTTGGCCCTCTCGAGCCCGGCCTCGTACAGCGCGTGGAGCTCCTCGTTGTCATTGCGGAGGGTGGCGTACGTGATCTTGATCCGCTCGGCCATTCGGCTGGCTCCCAGTGGGGCGCGCCGGCGTTGCGGGCGGGCGCGCGAGGTCGACGGGGTCGTTGCCCGAGAGTCTAGTCCGCGTGCCGGGGAGAGCGGGAGGGCGGACCGGCAGGCGCCGGCCGGGACCTTGCCGCCATGGCCCCCGGCGAGGGCGGCTCGTCGGAGCGTCAGCCGGACGCCTATGATGCGGAACAACGCCTCCGCCCCGGCGGACGGCGGGGCCTCAACCCGACCCGGCCGCGCCCAGAGGAGAAGTCGATGTTCGTCAAGGAACGCATGACGCCGACGCCCGTCGTGGTCGCGCCGGACGTGTCCGTGCCCGAGGCCCTGAAGCTCATGCACGAACGGCACATCCGGCGGCTGCCGGTGGTGGACCACGGCGGCCACCTCGTCGGGATCGTGTCCGACAGGGACCTGTTGCGCGCATCCCCGTCGCCCGCCACCAGCCTCAGCGTCTGGGAGATCGCGTACCTGCTCAACGAGGTCAAGGTGCACTCCGTGATGACGCGCAAGGTCATCACGGTGACCGGGGACACGCCGCTCGAGGACGCCGCCCGGATCATGGCGGACGAGAAGATCGGCGGGCTGCCCGTGCTGGCCGACGGCGAGCTCGTGGGCATCATCACCGAGACGGACCTGTTCCGGGCGTTCGTGGAGCTGCTCGGCGCCCGGGACCCGGGGGTGCGCGTCACGATGCTGGTCCGCAACCAGCCGGGCGAGCTGGCACGGCTCACCAGGGCCATCGCGGACAGCGGCGGGAACATCTCCGCGCTCGCCGAGTACTCGGGGGCGAGCCCCGACGAACGGCAGATCCTCGTGAAGGCGAGCGGCATCGCCCGTGATGCTCTCGTGGCCGCGCTCACGCCCGCCGTGCTCGAGATCAGGGACGTTCGCGAGACGTAGGGCAGGGCTCGGGGCGGGACGTTCGGGCCATCCCGAATCCGTGCCCCGGCCCGCAGACTCGTTTCGATGCATCCGTCCTTCCGCCGCTCCGCCGGCCGGCTCATCCTGGTGGCGGGTCTCCTCGCCCTCACCACGGGCGCGCTGACCCCGGCCGCGGCGGCCCGCGCCGCCTCCGAGTTCCCGGCTGGCTACGAGGCGTTCCACACGTACGAGGAGATGAGCGCGGATGTCGCCGCCGTCGCCGCGGCCCACCCGGCCATCGTGCAGCGCGTCGCCATCGGCACGAGTGCGAGGGGCCGGACGATCTGGGCGGCCAAGATCAGCGACAACGTCAGGACCGACGAGGCTGAGCCCGAGGTCCTGTTCGACGGCCTCCACCACGCCGACGAGCACATGAGCCTCGAGATGACCCTGCGGATCCTCCACTGGCTCGTGGACGGCTACGGGGCCGACGGCCGGGTCACGAGCATCGTGGACACCCGTGAGATCTGGATCGTGTTCGCGGTCAACCCCGATGGGGCTGAGTTCGACATCGCCGACGGCCGCTTCCACCACTGGCGCAAGAACCGCCAGGCGAACGCGAACGGCAGCGTGGGCACGGACCTCAACCGCAACTACGACCTGCGCTGGGCCGGCGAGGGCACCGCGAGCACGCGCCCGTCCGCCTCGACCTACCGCGGCACCGCGCCCTTCTCGGCGCCCGAGACGCGGGCGATGCGCGACTTCCTCGCCAGCCGGGTCGTGGACGGCCGCCAGCAGATCCGCGCCGCCATGACCTTCCACGAGTTCGGGCGGCTCGTGATGTGGCCTTTCGGCTACACGCGGTCCGACCTCGCCGGCGGCATGACGAAGGCGGATCACGACGCGCTGGCGACCATCGGCCGGCGCGTCGCCGCGACCAACGGCTACAAGCCCCAGCAGGCCAGCGACCTCTACATCACCACGGGGACGAGCCGCGACTACATGTTCGCCAGGTACCGGATCTTCGTGTACACGGTCGAGCTCTCGCCGGTCGACTACCCGAAACCGTGGCGGATCGCCGGTGAGACGGGCCGCAACAGGGAGGCCGTCCTCTACCTCGCCGAACGCGCATGGTGCCCGCTCTCGGTCCTGGGCGCGGCCGTCCGCGACGCCCGCTGCGGCGCCTTCGACGACGACCTGGAGGTCGCGCGCGGCTGGTCCGTGAACCCGGACGGGAGCGACACGGCGCCGGCCTCCGGGCGGTGGACCCGCGGCAATCCGGCTGCGACGTCGTCCGGGGGCGTGGCGCTCCAACGCGACGCCGTGCCGTCCGGGCGCCTGGCGCTCGTCACCGGCGCCCCGGCCGGCTCCGGCGCCGCCGCCCACGACCTCGACGGCGTCACGACCGTCCGGTCCGGCCCGATCGTGCTCCCGGTTGGCGCCGGCCAGCGCCTGACCTTCCGATGGCTGTTCGCGCATGTCACGGGCGCGTCCGCCGCGGACCACCTGCGGGCGATCGTCGAGGCGCAGGACGGGACGCGGACAGTCGTCTGGGAACGGCTCGGCCGCCCGATCGCCGCCGCGGGCTCGTGGCGGTCCGCAGCCGTGCGCCTGGACCGGTGGGCCGGGTCGCGGATCCGGGTCCTGTTCGAGGGGGCCGACGGCGGGGCCTCCACGACCGTCGAGGCCGGCGTGGACGACGTACGGGTGACGCGCCCCGGCGGCTGATCACGGCCCGCCCAGGCAGCCGCGGCGGCTCGCGGAGCGCGACGGGCGAGGTGGCACGCGGGCGCGTGGCGGGGGGAGGTTCCCACATTGGGCCAGCGAACCCGGCCCTTCAAGTCCGATGCGCCCCGGTTCCGGGGCCGCTCGGCCCTCAATCGCCGACCGGTCGACGGGCACCCTTCGCGAGACGCGTCCCGCCCTGGCACCCAGCGCTACCTCTAGGGGTGTGCGCGCGCGTGCCCGACGAGGAGGACCGTATCGATGGAGCAGGGCGCGCCGAGCAGTCGCCCCTTCCGCTGGACACTGAAGCGGGACGGCATCATCGGCCCCGACGAGCGTCTGCCGTGGCCGCAGACGATCGCCGTGGGGCTGCAGCACATCTTCGCGATGTTCGGGGCGACCGTGCTCGCGCCGATCCTCATGGGCTTCGACCCGAACACGGCGATCCTGTTCTCGGGCATCGGGACCCTGGTCTTCTTCGTCATCGTCGGCGGGCGCGTGCCCTCCTACCTGGGCTCGTCGTTCGCGTTCATCGCCGTCGTCATCGCCGCGTCCGGGTATGACGCCGCGGCCGGCGGCCCGAACCTCAACCTCGCCGTCGCCCTCGGCGGGATCATCGCGGCGGGCGCCCTGTACGCGCTGATCGGCCTCGTGGTCATGGCCATCGGCACGTCCTGGATCGAGACGCTGATGCCGCCGGTCGTCACCGGCGCCGTCGTCGCCGTCATCGGCCTCAACCTCGCGCCGGTCGCGGTCGGCAACCTCAAGGGGTCCCTCGGGGCGTCGGTCGTGGGCCTCCTGACCGCGCTCTGCGTCGGCCTCGTCGCCGTCTATGCGCCCGGGATGCTGAAGCGGCTGCCGATCCTGCTCGGCGGCGTCATCGGCTACGTCCTGTACTTCGTCATGGGCAACGTCATGGCGGTCGAGGGGCTCGCGCCGATCTCGCTCGACGCCGTGGCGAACGCCGCCTGGCTCGGCATGCCGAACCTGACCGCGCCCAAGTTCGACGCCAACGCCATCACGCTCATCGCCCCGGTCGCGATCATCCTGGTCGCGGAGAACCTGGGTCACGTCAAGGCCGTCGCGGCCATGACCGGCAAGAACCTGGACCGCTACCTCGGGCGCGCGTTCGTCGGCGACGGCATCGCGACGATGATCGCGGGCGCCGGCGGCGGCACCGGCGTCACGACCTACGCCGAGAACATCGGCGTCATGGCCGTCACGAAGATCTACTCGACGCTCGTGTTCGTGGTCGCGGCCAGCGTCGCCATCCTGCTCGGGTTCTCGCCCAAGTTCGGGGCGCTCATCGGCACGATCCCGGGTCCGGTGCTGGGCGGGCTCTCGCTCGTCCTGTTCGGCCTCATCGCCGCCACAGGCGCGCGGATCTGGGTTCAGAACAAGGTCGACTTCTCCCGCAGCCGGAACCTGATCACGGTGGCGATCGCGCTCACGATGGGCGCCGGAGACCTGACGCTGAACCTCGGCGGCTTCTCGCTGGGCGGCATCGGGACCGCGACCTTTGGGGCGATCATCCTGTACCAGCTGCTCCGGGACGGGAAAGCCCCCGACAAGGTGGCCGAGGGCTCCGAGGCGGAGGTGTCGGCCGCGGCCTGACGGCCTGACCGGCCGCCGGTCCCCCACGGGGCCCGGGCACCTGGCACGGCCTGGAGCCAGATCGGGGGTGCCGGTGCAGGGCTCACCACAGGAACGACGGATCCTGGATCGAGCTCTGCACCTGAGGTGGCGACCTGGCACCCACCTGAGCCACGTTGCCACGTCTCGCACCACGGGCCCCTCCGGCGGGCCCGTTCCGATTCACGGCGGCGCAGCGAGACTCAGGGCAGCGCCGCGACGACCTCCGCGATCGATGTCGCGACCCCGTCCGGGGCGTACGGGAAGCGCTTGCGCCCCGCGACCGCCTCGAGCTCCGCGTCACCGTGCTTGCCCGAGCGCACGAAGATCGTCCGCAGCCCGGCCCGCCGGCCGCCGCCGATGTCGCTGTTCACGTCGTCGCCCACCATGGCGAGCTGTGATCGCAGGAGCGGCGGCTCGCCCCGCTCGGCGGCCTCCCCGGCAAGGCGGCGCACCGCGCTGGCGAAGAACGCCGGCGAGGGCTTGCCCACGACGCGGGCGCGCCGACCGGCGGCCCACTCGAGGCCGACGAGGAACGCCCCAGCGTCCAGCGTGGGGCCGGCCTTCGTGAGCCACCAAGGGTTGCGGTGCATGCCCAGGAGCTCGGCGCCTGCCTTCACGCACCGGAACGCGCGGTCCAGGTTCACCTTGGTGAGCTCGTCCGGCGAGTCGCCGAGGATGACGGCCGCGATGGACGACGGATCCGAGTCCACCTCCTCCCCCGTGACGACGTTGAGGCCGGTGAGCTCCGTGCGGGCATCGGGCGAGGCGATGACGAAGATCGGCCTGTCGGCGTAGTCGCGGCGGGCAATGTCAGCGGACGCCGAGAGGGCGGACTGGAAGCGGTCGACCGGCGTCGCGAAGCCCACCTTGCGGCCCCAGCCGGCCAGCCGACTGCGCGAGACGAGCGACGTGTTCGTCACCACGAGGTACGGGAACGCGAGCCGCCCAAGCTCGTTCATGGCGTCCACGGCGCCCGGGACGGCCGCGCCCTTGAGCACGAGGACGCCGTCGAGGTCGAGCAGCAGGCCGCGCACCCCCTGCAGGGCTGCACGGAGCGAGGGGTCGGACATGGGCGCGTCGGGCATGATGCGCAGGATACGAGAAGGAGGAGCCACGTTATGGGTCTGCTCGAGGGGCGCAAGGCGCTCATCTTCGGTGTCGCCAACGACCATTCCATCGCCTGGGGCATCGCCAGGGCGTTCCACGACGAGGGCGCCGTCGTCGGCTTCTCGTCCGTTGAGAGCCTCATCGAGCGCCGTGTCCGCCCGCTCGCGGACTCCATCGGCAGCCCGTTCGTCGAGCCGTGCGACGTCTCGAAGGACGAGGACATCGCCCGCGTCATGGAGAGGTGGCACGCGGAGCAGGGGGAGCTCGACATCCTCGTCCACGCGGTCGCCTACGCGAAGCGCGAGGATCTCGATGGCTCCTTCGTGGACACGTCCCGCGACGGGTTCGCGCTGGCCCTCGACGTCTCCGCGTACTCGCTCGTCGCGCTGGCGCGCTACGCCAGGCCATCCCTGCACCGCGGCTCGTCGATCCTGACCCTCAGCTACTACGGCGCCGAGAAGGTCGTGACCCACTACAACGTCATGGGCGTCGCCAAGGCGGCCCTCGAGGCGTCGGTGCGGTACCTCGCGGCGGACCTCGGGCCGGACGGCATCCGTGTCAACGCCATCTCCGCGGGCCCGATCCGCACCCTCTCGGCGGGCGGCATCGCGGGCTTCCGCAAGCTCTACGGCCCGTTCGACCAGGTCGCCCCGCTCCGCGCCCACATCACCATCGAGGACTGCGGAAAGACCGCCGTGTACCTGGGCTCGGACCTCTCCTCGGCGGTGACCGGCGAGGTGATCTACGTGGACGGCGGGTTCAACGTCCTGGGCGTCCCGTCCGCCGGCGACTGACGGCGTGGCGCACTCGAAGGATTCGTGACGGCATGATCCTCCGGTCCCCGCGCCCGTTCGACGGCTCGGTCCTCGAGGCGGTCCACGGGTGGGGGGCGCCGACGGTCGCCGTGGCAGTTGTGGAAAAGGGCGGCGTGGTGGCGTCCCGTGGCCCGCTGGATACGGCCCTGCCGTGGGCGTCAGTCACGAAGCTCGTCACGGCGTGTGCCGTGCTCGTCGGCGTCTCGCGGGGCGTGGTCGCGCTCGACGACTCGGCCGGGCCGCCGGGGGCCACCGTGCGGCACCTGCTCGCGCACGCGGGCGGGTACGGGTTCGATGGCGGCGTCCTGGCGGCGCCCGGACGGACGCGGATCTATTCCAATACCGGGTTCGATGCCTTGGGCGCGGCGCTCGAGGCGGCGG
>JANNHX010000067.1:0-1724 GCA_031404615.1 Chloroflexota bacterium | reverse complement strand
GCTCGGTTCGGTCGGGGTAGGAGGGTGGTCGGGGTCGGGGTGGGAGGGTGGTCGGGGTCGATGGGTCAGGCGGGCGTCGCGACGGCGGCGGCCGGGTTCGCGACCAGGAGGTCGTCCATGACGGCGTCGAAGGGGTGGAGGCCGGGTGCGCGATCGGCGGCGACCAGCCAGCGGGCGGCCGCGAGGGCGCCGTCGGCGTACGCGGTCCGGTCACGGGCGGTGAGCCGCAGCTCCACGGACTCGCCCGGGCCGTCGAAGGTCACGAGGTGCGTCCCGGGGGCGACGCCGGCCCGGATGCCGACGACCTCGAGCGCGGGTCGGGGGTCGCCCTCCTCGTCCGGGCCTGCCCAGCGGGGGTCCGCGGCGGTGATCCGGCGCGCGATGTGGCGCGCGGTCCCGGACGGGCGGTCGGCCTTGCCGCGGCGGTGCCACTCGACGATCGACGGCTCGAAACCGCCCGCGCGGCCGTACATCGCGGCGGCCTGCTCCACGAGGCGGAGGAAGATCGCGGCGCCCAGTGCGAGGTTCGGGGCGACGACCGCGGCGGCGTCGTGCTCGAGGAGCAGCGTCCGGACGCGTGGCAGGTCCGCTTCCCAGGCGCTCGAGGCGAGCACGAAGCGGCGATTGCCCGCGGCGAGGGAATGGACGAGGTTCGCGGCGACGGCCGGCCCGGCGGAGGCCTCGACGACCACGGCGGCGGCCGGGGCGGCGGCGCGGGTCCCTGGCGCGCCGGGTCGCCCGACGAGCGTGGGCACCCAGCCGGCGCCGGCGGCGGCGAGCGCGATGGCGCCGCCCAGGCGGCCCGGTCCATAGATGAGGAGGTGCATGGTTCGGCCTGCCTTCCGTGGCTGGTGGGCCGCGGGTACGGAGGTCCGAGAATCACAAAGGCCGCGATCACCGTCGTGGTGCTCGCGGCCCCTCGGTGCCTCCGGTCCCGGAGGCTCCGTTCGTTCGTCGCTCGCGCGCCGTCAGAGCCCCTGGGCCCGAGCCGTCCGGCTGGGCCGCCAAGGCTTCTTCCTGGCGTCGAAGATGGCGAGCGAGGTGACGTGCGTCATTGCACGGCGAAGTATGCCGTCACTCACCCGTGTGTGCAACAGTTACACCGTGAGTATCTTCTATGCACTCGTCGCGCTCGCCGACGCGCCCAGTCCGTGGGGCCCGGTGCGGATCGCGGCGACGGCGCGCGGCGTGGCCGCGGCGGAGCTGCTCTCGACCGAGGAGGGGTTCGCCGCAGGGCTGGACCGGCGCGGTCTCGTGCCCGCGCCCGACCGGGCGGACGACGCGGCGGGCGACGCGGCGCGGACGTTCGCGCACGAGGCCGCCATGCGGATCGCTGCCGCGCTCGAGGGCGACGACGCCGGGCTCGAGACGCTGCCCATCGATATCGACGACCGGCCGGCCTGGGACCGCCTGGTGCTCGCGGCCGTCCGGGCGATCCCGCGCGGAGAGACCGCGGGCTACGGCGAGGTCGCGCGACGGATCGGGCGGGCCGGGGCGGCGCGCGCGGTCGGCGGGGCGGTGGGCCGGAACCCGGTCGGGCTGCTGATCCCCTGCCACCGCGTGATCGCGGGCGACGGCACGCTGGGCGGGTACGGGGCAGCCGCATGGGGAGGGCGCGAGGCGGCGCTGGACGTGAAGCGCGCGCTGCTCGCGCTCGAGGGGGTGCGCGTGGTGGGCGGGCGGGTGTCGGCGAGGTGACAGGGGGCCTGTGTGCCCGGTCATCA
>JANNHX010000066.1:0-3804 GCA_031404615.1 Chloroflexota bacterium | reverse complement strand
TCCCGGCGCAGTTGATGAGGCCGTCCACGGCCCCGAGCTTCTCGACGACGGACGCCGGCAGGGCCTCAACGGCCGCCCGGTCCGCCACGCTCAGCGTGAACGCGGCGATCGGCGCGCCCACGCCGGCGAGCGTCACCGTCTCGGCGAGCGCCGCCCCGTTGATGTCGACGCAGGCCACCCTGGCCCCGCGCCGCAGCAGCTCCAGCGCGACCTCGCGGCCCATGCCGCTGCCGGCGCCGGTGACGACGACCACCTTGCCCGCGACCTTCATGACCCACCTCCAATGCGCGGTATGCCATCCGGACCGCCTCGATGCAAGATGCGATGCGCCCCATCGGCCTGCGACTCGCCCATCGGGGCCGTCCGGGTCGTATCCTCGGGGGCGATGACCGAGCCGCTTCCCGTCGATCCCGCCCTCGTCGACGCCGCCGCCTCGTTGGAGCCCGACGCGGCCGCCGCGCGCCACGGCGAGCTCGCCGAGCAGATCCGCCGCGCCAACCGCCTCTACTACGGGGAGGACGCGCCGGAGCTCACCGACGCCGAGTACGACGCCCTGTTCCGCGAGCTGGTCGCGCTCGAGACGGCGTTTCCGGCGCTCATCACCCCCGCGTCGCCGACCCAGCGCGTCGGCGGCACCCCCGCCGGTGGCCGCTTCCCCGAGGTTCGCCACCAGCGCCCAATGCTCAGCCTGTCCAACGCATTCAGCCACGACGAGCTGCGCTCGTTCGACGCTCGGGTGCGCAAGGGCCTTGGCCTGCCCGCCGCCCCCGAGCCCGCCGAGGGCCTGACGTATGTCGCAGAGCTCAAGATCGACGGGCTGGCGGTCTCGCTGCGCTACGCGCGAGGCCGGTTCACGCTCGGCTCCACGCGCGGCGATGGGACCACCGGCGAGGACGTCACCCCAAACCTGCGCACGATCCGCGCGATCCCGGACCGCCTCCCGGAGCCCGCGACGCTCGAGGTCCGGGGCGAGGTCTTCATGCCCAAGGCCGAGTTCGCGCGGATCAACGCCGAGCGCGAGGAGCAGGGGCTGGCGCTGTACGCCAACCCGCGCAACAGCGGCGCCGGGAGCCTCCGCCAGAAGGACTCGAACGTCACGGCCGGTCGCCAGCTCTCGACCTGGCTCTACCAGCTCATCGAGGACGTGCCACCCGCCCAGGGCGGCCTGTTCGATGGGCCCACGGCACCCGCGGAGGGTGGCGCCACCTCGGTCGACTCGCAGTCCGCGGCCCTGGCGCGCATGACGGCCCTGGGCTTCCCGGTCAACCCGGATCGCGAGCCCGGCCTGGACATCGAGGGGGTCATCGCCTTTACGGAGATATGGCGGGAGGCTCGCCACGACCTGGCCTACGAGACCGACGGCGTCGTCGTGAAGGTCGACCGGTTCGACCAGCAGGCGACGCTGGGCATGGTGAGCCGGGCGCCGCGTTGGGCCATCGCCTTCAAGTTCCCGCCCGAGCAGGTCGAGACCGTCGTCGAGGACATCGTCCCGTACGTCGGCCGCACGGGGACCCTGACACCCGTCGCGCACCTCCGGCCGGCGAAGGTCGCGGGCAGCACCGTAGCCCGGGCCACGCTCCACAACCTCGACGAGGTCCGCCGCAAGGACATCCGTATCGGGGACACCGTCGTCCTCCAGAAGGCCGGCGACGTGATCCCGGAGGTCGTGCGGCCGATCCTGGGCAAGCGTCCTCCTGACGCCCGCGAGTACGAGGTCCCGGCGACCTGCCCCGTCTGCGGCATGCCGGTCGTCCGCGACGAGGGCGCCGTCCGCCACTACTGCCCGAACCCTGTCTGCCCGGCGCGCCTGGCGCAGGCGTACCAGCACTTCGTGGGGCGGGGCGGCATGGACATCGAGGGCGCCGGCTGGGCGGTGCTGACGCAGCTCCTCGAGCGCGGCATGGTCCACCGCCGCGCGGACTTCTTCGCCCTGACCACCGAGCAGCTGGAGGGCCTGGAGCGGTTCGGGCGCAAGAGCGCGGAGAACCTCCACGCGGCGATCCAGCGGGCGCTGACGGGCCGGCCGCTCGCCAAGGTGCTCAACAGCCTCGGCATTCCGCAGGTGGGGGAGTCCACCGCGGTGGATCTCGCCCGGTTCCTGGCCCGTCGCGTGCGCCCGGACACCTTCCCGCCGGCCGCGCCGGACCCGGAGTCGGGCACGGACCGGGACCCGTGGTTCGCGGCCGTGGAGGCGGAGCTGCGCCGGATCGCGTCGGACCAGCCCGAGGCGCTCCAGGCGGTCAGCGGCATCGGGCCGTCCGTGTCCGCCGCGATGACGGCCTGGTTCGCGGACCCGGCCACCGCCGACGCCCTGCGCGAGCTCGTCGACGCGGGCGTCGCGCCCGAGCGCCCGACCGTCGTGGACGAGGCGGAGGCCGAGGCCGGGCCGCTCACCGGGAAGACCGTCGTCGTCACCGGGACGATGGAGGGCTTGAGTCGCGAGGACGCCGAGGACGCGATCCGTGCCGCCGGCGGCAAGCCCGCAGGGTCGGTGAGCAGGAAGACCGACTACCTCGTCGCGGGTCCGGGCGCCGGCTCCAAGTTGGCAAAGGCCGCCGCCCTCGGGATCCCGGTTCTCGACGAGGAGGGGTTCCGGCGCCTGCTCGCGGGCGAGCTGCCCGCCGTGGACGGCACGGCCGAGGCGGCGGACACGATCGGCCCGACCGGCACGACCTGAACGGAGAGGGACCCGCGTCATGACGACCTCCGACTACCTCCGGGACGCCCGGGTGGCCATCGTGGGCGCCGGCGCGATCGGGGCGTCGCTCGCGTACCGGCTCGCGCAGGCCGGTGCCGCCGTCACGGTCGTGGAGCGGGCCTGGCCAGGCGCCGGGGCCACGGGCCGCACCTTCGGCTGGATCAACGGCGTCGACAAGCCGCCGCGCGACTACCACCGGCTCAACGTCCTGGGCATCCGCGACCACGAGGATCTGGCCGACGAGCTGGGCGGGGACTGGGTCCACGTCACGGGCTCGCTCCACTGGGCCGCCGACGCCGACGCCGCGCACCGGGTCGGCCTCGAGGCGTCCGTCCGCCAGCTGATCGGGTGGGGGATGCGCGTGGACAGGCTCACGGCCGAGGGGGCGGTCCGAGCGCTGGAGCCCGAGCTGCGGATCGACCCGGCCGAGGTCTCCGCCGTGTACCTCGTCCACCGCTCGGGCTGGATGGACGCGATGGCCATGGCTCACGTCGCGTTGCGCGCGGCGGTCGAGCGCTACGGCGCGACGGTCGTGGAGGGCGAGGTCACCGCGCTGCCGGTGAGCGGCGGCATGATCGACCGCCTCGTCCTCGCCGACGGCACCGCGATCGAGGCGGACGTCGTGGTCAACGCCGCGGGACCCGATGCCGCTCGCCTCGCCGCGCTCGCGGGGGCGATCCTCCCGGTGGAGCGGACGCCCGGCCTGCTCCTGGTCACGGCGCCCGTGCCGGCCCGCCTGCGCCACGTCGTGTGCGCACCGGAGGTCCACCTCCGGCCCGATGGCGGCGGCCGGGTCCTCGTCCAGTGGGACCCGCTCGACAGCGAGGCCGCCGACGAGCGCCCGATGACCGCGGACGACCCCCACGTCGCCACGGCGATGGGCCACGCCGCCGCCGTGATGCCCGCCCTGGGCCGCTCGGCGGTCTCGGAGGTGCGCCTCGGCGTCCGGCCGGTGCCCCGGGACGGCTTCCCGCTGGTTGGCTTCGACGCGGCCGTCGGCAACCTCTACCACGTGGTCACGCACAGCGGGATCACGCTCGCGGCGAGGCTCGCGCTCCTCGTCACCGAGGAGCTCACCGGTGGCGACACCGCGGCCCTGGATCCCT
>JANNHX010000065.1:0-5892 GCA_031404615.1 Chloroflexota bacterium | reverse complement strand
CATCATGGGCGTGTGGGAGCGTGAGGGCGGGCACCGGCGCCCCCGCCAGCCCGTTGCGCGCGTCGGGCGAGCCTCCTGACCGGACCCGATGGCTGGCACGGACCGGGATCTCGTTGCGGCGCTCCGGGCGGAGCTGGCGGCGATCGACCCGGCCCGGGCCTGCGACCGCAACGCCGAGACCGCCGGCCTGGGTCCGCGCGTCCACGCGCGTGAGCCCGCTGTCGCGCGGCTGGTCGTGCGCCTCGGCGGGCACGCCCGTGCGGGCGGGGGAGCGTCGCGTCGGGCGTTCCTCCTCCCGGACGCGGAGCTGGACTGGGCGTCGGCCCCCGAGCACTGCCGGGTTGCGTGGCTGCGGGGCCGGTTCCTCGCGCGCGGTTCCCTGAGCCTCGCCACCGGGCGGGCTCACCTCGAGTTCGTCGTGCCCGCGGACGAGGCGCCGGTCCTCGCGGCACGCCTCGAGGACGCCGGGCTGCCGGCCGCCTGGCGGCTGCGGCGCGGCCTCGGTGTCGTCACATGGAAGAGCAGCGAGTCGATCACCGCGTTCCTCGGCCGCATCGGGGGCAACGCGGCGCTGCTGGAGCTGGAGGCGCGGAGCGTCGCCCGGAGCCTGCGTGGCGAGCTCAATCGGGTCATCAACGCGGAGAGCGCGAACCTCCAGCGCTCGGTGGCCGCCGCGGGTCGCCAGCTCGAGGCCATCGACGCCCTGGAGACGGACGGGCGGCTCGCCGAGCAGCCGCGCGTGGTGCGTGCCGTCGCGCAGGCGCGCCGCGACACGCCCGAGGCGTCGCTCTCGGAGCTCGCCGTGCGCCTCGATCTGCACCGGTCCGCCGTCCAGCGCGCCCTGGACCGGGTTGAGCGCCTTGCCCTGCACGACGACGGGGGGGTGGGCCGGCGGTACCGCGGCAAGCCATCCGGCGCCAGTTCCGGGAGCCTGTAGGCCGGGCCGCTGCGGGCCGGGCGGCGGGCGTCTGGGGGCCGGTCGGCCGGGGGAACCATGCCCAGGCTCTGGCATGATGCGCGACATGAGTCGCCCGATCGTGATTGCCGCCAACTGGAAGATGAACACCACCCCCGCCGATGCCGGTGAGCTCGCGCGGACCATCGCGTCGCGGACGCGGGAGGCCGGGGTGACCCGTGTCATCTGCCCGCCGTCCGTGAGCCTGGCCGCCGTGCGTGACGCGCTCGCGGGTGAGGACGTGGGCGTGGGTGCCCAGAACGTCCACCACGAGCTGGCCGGGGCCTACACCGGCGAGATCTCCGTCCCGATGCTGGCCGGTCTGGCCACCTGGGTCATCCTCGGCCACTCCGAGCGCCGCGCCTACTTCGGCGAGACCGACGCGCTCGTCGGCAAGAAGCTCGACCGCTCCATCGCGGGCGGCCTGCGCCCGATCGTGTGCGTGGGCGAGGTCCTCGCGGACCGCGAGGCCGGCCGCCAGGAGCAGGTCGTCGACGCGCAGCTCAAGGGTGCCCTCGAAGGTCGCGACCCGTCCGCGCTCGTCGCCGCAGGCATCGTCATCGCCTACGAGCCCGTCTGGGCCATCGGCACCGGCAAGAACGCGTTCGGCGCCGATGCCGCGGCCATGGCCGACGCAATCCGCTCCAGCCTCCTTAGCCTCGGCTGGGGCGACGGCACGGACGCCACTCCCGTCCTGTACGGCGGCAGCGTGACCTCCGCGAACATTGGCGAGTTCCTCGCGGAGCCCGGCGTGGACGGAGCGCTCATTGGCGGTGCCTCGCTCAAGCCGGACGAGATGGCCGGCATCGCGGCCCGGGCCGGGATCACCGCGCGGGCGCGCGGCCTGGCCTCGTGACCGGGGGGGCCCGCCCGCGACCCATCGTCCTCGTGGTCCTCGACGGGTTCGGTGTCGGGCCGGACCCGTCGAAGGACGCCATCGCCGCCGCGTCCATGCCTCGATGGCGGGAGGCGGTGGCCGCGTGGCCGCATTCGGCCCTGCGCGCCTCGGAGGATGCCGTCGGGCTGCCCGCCGGACAGATGGGCAACTCCGAGGTGGGTCACCTCAACCTCGGCGCCGGGCGCCCGGTCCTCCAGGACCTGCCGCGCATCGACGCCGCGATCGTGGACGGCTCCTTCTACACGCGCGCCGCGCTGATCGACGCCTGCGAACGGGCGAAGGCGACCGGCCGGCTGCACGCCGTGGGGCTGGTCGGCCCCGGCGGCGTCCACGCCAACGACCGCCACCTGGTCGCGCTCGTGGAGCTCGCGGCGCGCCTCGGCGTGCCCTCGGTGCGGATCCATGCGCTCCTCGACGGCCGCGACACGCCGCCCAGCTCCGCGCTCGGGTTCATGCGGGATCTCGAGGCCCGCCTCGCGCCCGTCCACCCGGACGTGCGGGTCGCCTCGGTCGGCGGCCGCTACTACGCCATGGACCGCGACACGCGCTGGGAGCGCACCGAGAAGGGCTACGACGCGATCGTCCATGCCGAGGGGCTCCACGCCCCCTCCGCGACGGCAGCGATCGAGGAGGCCCACGCCCGCGGCGAGACCGACGAGTTCGTCCTCCCGACCGTGGTCGACGGCACCGATGGCGCCCTGCGTGACGGTGAGCCGATCGTCCACTTCAACTTCCGCGCGGACCGCGCCCGACAGCTCACCAACGCGCTGTCGCGCGCCGACTTCACCAACTTCGACCGCACCAGCTCCGCCGGACGCCCGGCGCCCAAGGACCTGTTCGTCGTCACGATGAGCGAGTACGAGGCTGGCCTCCCGGTCGAGGTGGCGTTCGAGCCCGAGGAGGCCCGCTCGCTGGCCCAGGTCTTCAGCGAGGCCGGCTGGACGCAGTACCACGTGGCCGAGACCGAGAAGTACGCGCACGTCACCTACTTCTTCAACGGCGGCGTGGAGGCAGCCTGGCCGCGCGAGGTGCGCAAGCTCGTCCCGTCGCCCAAGGTGGCAACCTACGACCTCCAGCCCGAGATGAGCGCCGCCGGCGTCGCCGACGAGCTTGTCGCGGCCATCGGGTCCGGCACGTACGACTTCATCGTCGCGAACTTCGCCAACCCCGACATGGTCGGCCACACGGGCGTCTGGGACGCCACCGTGACGGCCCTGGGGGTCATCGACGGCTGTCTCGGCCGGGTCTTCGACGCGGTCGCCGCGATTGACGCCGACGAGACCGGCCCGGGCGCCGTCCTGTTCGTCACGGCGGACCACGGCAACGCCGACGACATGCTCGACGCAGCCGGCAATCCCGTGACGAAGCACTCGCTCAACCCGGTGCCGCTCCTCGGCATGGGGCTCGCGCTCGCGGGGCGCACGCTCCAGGACGGCGTCCTCGCGGACGTCGCGCCGACGATCCTCGAGATCGCGGGCCTGCCGCGCTGGGAGGGGATGACCGGTCGTTCGCTGCTCGATCCGGCATCATGAACGGGGACGGAGCGCGGGTCTGCTACCATCCGCCTCCGGCACCCAACGGAGGCTAGTCAACTCGTGAATCCGCTCCTGGCCATCGGTCAGATCCTGCTCAGCATCGCGCTGATCGCGGCCATCCTGCTCCAGGCGCGCGGGACCGGCCTGTCCGGCACGTTCGGCGGGGACTCTGCCGTGTACCGCAGCCGCCGGGGCGTCGAGCGCCGGCTGTGGCAGTTCACGATCGTCCTGCTGGTGCTGTTCGTGGTGTTCGCGCTGATTGCGTTCATCTTCGTCGGCTGACGGCCGCCCCACGCGGGCCGCTGCGCCGGATCCGAACTGATGAACCGCCGCGACCGGGCGGTCGTCGCCGTCCTCATCCTGGTTCTCGTCGTCCTCGCGGGCGCCCTCGCGCTGCCGCGCCAGGTGGCTGCCCCCCCGACAGAGGATCCCACGCCGGCCGCGACGCAGCCACCGCGCGTCGTGTTCCGCGAGGGGGTCGTCGGCACGGCGACGTCCGTCACCCCCGTCACGGCCCGGACGCGCCCCGAGCGCGCGCTCGTGGGGCTCGTGTTCAGCGGCCTCGTCCGCCTGGGGCCCGGGACGACCTACCAGCCGGACCTCGCCGCCTCCTGGACGGTCGACGAGACCGGCAAGGTCTGGACCTTCACGCTGCGTGACGACGCGGTCTGGCACGACGGGGTTCCCATCACCGCTGATGACGTCGTGTTCACCGTCAACGCCCTCAAGAGCCCCGAGGCGACCGGTGCGGGCGCCGGGGCGTGGGCCGACGTCACCGTCGAGGCGGTGGATGACCGGACGGTGCGCCTCACCCTCGGGACACCAATCGGCGGGGTCCTCGCCGCCGCAACGCAGCCCCTGCTGCCCGCCCATCTCCTTATCGACATCCCGTTCGCCGACCTCGCGACGAGCGACTTCGCCCGCCTCCCGGTGGGCAGCGGCCCGTTCGCCGTGACCGACATGAACGACGAGCGCGCGACGCTCGTGCCGGCATCCGGCGTCGTGTCGCCGGAGCCGGAGGAACCCTCGGCGTCGACCGATCCGTTCCCGTCCGGGGACTCGCTCGCCACGCCCCTCCCGCAGGCCACACCCGGCCGACCGACCCCGTACCTCGATGAGATGGAGATGCGCTTCTACCCCGACGAGGCAGCCCTGGCGTCGGCCCTGGCGTCGGGCGAGGTGGACGCCGCCTCCGGCCTGTCCGCGGCCACGATGGGCTCGCTGGGCTCCGAGCCAGGCCTGGATCGCCACGTCTACCCGACGACGACGCTCACGACCGCGCTGCTCAACCTGCGGCCGTCGCACAAGGAGCTGCGCGACGCGAAGGTCCGGACCGCGCTCCTCGCGGCCCTCGACCGCGACACGCTCGTCGCCGACGTCCTCGGCGGCAACGCGCACCGCGCGGACACCCTCGTCCCGCCGACCTCCTGGGCCTACGATGCGGCGTCAGCCGGGAAGGTCGACTACGACCGCAAGGCCGCCGCGAAGGCACTGCAGGCCGCCGGCTGGTCGAAGAAGAGCGGCCAGTGGGTGGCCCCGGGTGCCAAGAAGGCCTACGTCCTCGAGGTCCTGACCGTGCCCGCCCCGGCCAACCCGCGGCTCGCCGCCGTGGCCGAGAACGTGCGCGACCAGTGGAGCGCCTTCGGGTTCGCGGCCAAGCTTGTCGAGGTCAGGGGCATGGACCTTGTGGCGCGCCTCCGGGCGGGCGACTTCACGGCCGCCGTCGTGGACATCGCCGGCGGCCTGGAGCCCGACCTGTACCCGCTCCTGGCGACCTCCCAGGTCCGTGCAGCAGGGACGAACCTCGCCGGGTTCCAGGACACGACCCTCGACCCGCTCCTGGAGGCCGCGCGCAAGCCGGGCACGCCCGAGGAGCGAGCGGTGGCCTGGACGGCGCTGCTGACCGGTCTGGCCGAGCGCCGGCCGATCCTGCCGCTCGCCTGGAACGACGAGGTGATGCTGGCGCGGGGCCTCGACGGCGTCACGACGCGGCTCATCGCGGACACCGGCGACCGCTACTGGGATGTGCTAGCATGGCGGCTCGCCGCGGACCGGTGAGCCTTTGGGCGTGCCGGTTACACGGTCGGGCCGAGGTGGCGGAATGGTAGACGCGCTGGTTTCAGGTACCAGTGATCGCAAGGTCGTGTGGGTTCGACTCCCTCCCTCGGTACCACCCCTCTCGTAGGGAGCCCGATCCGCTCGGCGAAGGGTCACCTGCCCAGGTGGCGGAATTGGTATACGCGTACGTTTGAGGGGCGTATGAGGCAACTCATCCGGGTTCAAGTCCCGGCCTGGGCACCACTCTCCTGACCTCGCCGCGGGCGGCCTTTCGGCCGCCCGTTTGTCATTCCGGGGCGGTTAGCTCAGTTGGTCAGAGCGCCTCGCTTACACCGAGGATGTCGGGGGTTCGAGTCCCTCACCGCCCACCAGACCCTCCGCCCCTCAAACCCGCCGCCCTCACGCCTTGGGGACCGGCACGCCGCGGGTCTCCGAGTCTCGTGTGG
>JANNHX010000064.1:0-3842 GCA_031404615.1 Chloroflexota bacterium | reverse complement strand
AGGCCTCGTACCAGGCCTTGCGCCGAGGGAGCCAGTATTCGAACGCCTCCGAGGCGCCGCTGTCCGGGCGGACGAAGTACTGCATCTCCATCTGCTCGAACTCGCGCATCCGGAACACGAAGTTGCCGGGCGAGATCTCGTTGCGGAACGACTTGCCGATCTGCGCGATGCCGAACGGGATCTTCTTGCGCGAGCTCTGCTGGACGTTCTTGAAGTTGACGTACGAGCCCTGCGCGGTCTCGGGGCGGAAGTAGACGAGGTTGCCGTCGTCCTCCACCGGGCCCATGTGGCTCGTGAACATCAGGTTGAAGCGGCGCGGCGGGCTCAGCGGCTTGCCGTCGTTGGGACAGACGAGGCCCAGGCGCTGGCTCACCGTCTCGTCCCGCAGGTCCGTCTGGGTCAGGTTCTCGGTGCCCGGCAGCTCGTCCAGCCGGTAGCGGCGGCGGCACTCGGCGCACTCCACCAGCGGGTCGCTGAACGAGCCGACGTGGCCCGACGTCACCCAGACCTGGGGATGCATGAGGATGCCGGCGTCCAGGCCCACGATGTCGTTGCGGTCCTGGATCATCGTGCGCCACCAGGCGCGCTTGACGTTGTTCTTGAGCTCGACGCCCAGGGGCCCGTAGTCCCACACGGCGTTGATGCCGCCGTAGATCTCGGACGAGGGGAAGACGAAGCCGCGGCGCTTGGACAGCGAGACGATCGTCTCGAGGTTGGCGACGGACGGGGCGACGGCGTTGGGATCGAAAGCTGGGTCGGTCACGGGGACAAGGGCTCCGAGGGCCCGCGGCCTTGGAACGCTCACGGTCGTTCGCTACCGGGACACGGGCGGGCGAGATGGGTGCGGGCGGACGGCGAATCTAGCAGACGGTGCCGCGACCTCCCGGTCCGCGACGGGGCGTCAGGTCCCCGGCTGGAACCGGTAGCCCAGGCCGTACTCGGTCGCGATGTAGGTCCGGCCGGGCGCCGCCGTCGCGAGCTTCGTGCGCAGGTTGCGCATCGTCACGCGCAGGAGTTGCGTCTCCTCGCCGTAGGTGGGACCCCAGACGCCGCGCAGGAGCTCCGCGTGGCTGCGCAGGACGCCCGGGTGGCGGGCGAGCGTCACCAGCAGCCGGAACTCCGTGGGCGTGAGGTGGATCTCCGCGGCCTCGCCCAGGACGCGGTGCATCGAGGGCTCGATCCGCAGGCCCGGGTGCTCGATCGGCTCGTCCTCGCGCGGGCGCCCGCCCGCGAGCCTCACCCGGCGCAGCGCCGCCGCGACCCGGGCGACCAGCTCCGGCATGCGGACGGGCTTGGTGAGGTAGTCGTCGGCGCCGGTGACGAGTCCGCGGACGATGTCCGACTCCGAGCTCATCGCGGTGACCATCAGGACCGGCACGGTGGAGACGCGCCGGATCCACTCGGTGACCTCCCAGCCGTCCATGCCGGGCAGGCTGAGGTCCAGGAGCACGAGATCCGGCTCCTCCTCCTCGAACCGGCGCATGACCTCCAGGCCGTCGGCGGCCGTCGCGGTCCTCCAGCCGTGGCGGCCGACCCACAGCTCCACGAGCTCGCGGAACTCCGGCTCGTCCTCGACGATCAGCACCAGCTCGCCGTGGCCGGGCACCGCCAGCTCGGCACGGGGCGGCGCCACGACCCGCCGGCCGTCCGCGGCTCGGTCGGGGCGACGCGGATCGGCGGGTCGGGTGCTCACGTGGCACCTCCGGGTCGTGCGTGGTGGCGGCGGGCGACGGGGACGCTGAACGAGATCGCGCTGCGCCCGTCGTCCGGCTCGATCCAGATCCGGCCGCCGTGCGCCTCGACGAGACGGCGGCAGACGTCCAGGCCGAGGCCCGTGCCGCCGGGATGCAACTCGCGCGCCGTCCGGCCGCGGTAGAGGCGGCCGAAGACGAGGAGGCGCTCCTCGGGCGGGATGCCCAGGCCCTCGTCCTCCACGGTGATGACGATGGTGCTGCGCTGGCGGCGCGCCCGGATGGTGATGACCCCGCCTGGCCGCCCGTAGTGGCGGGCGTTGTCGACGAGGTTGACGATGACATGCCCGATGCGCACGGCGTCGACGTGGACCGGCGGCAGGCCAAGGGGCACCGTGACCGAGACCGGCGGCATGCCCGGCCACTCGCCGAGGCTGCCGGTGACCAGCTCGACGAGCTCCGCCACCTCGAGGCGCGACCGGTGGAGGGCGAGGCTCGCATGCTCGAGCTGGCTCAGGTCGAGCAGCTCGTCAACCAGCGCCTGGAGCCGTCCGGCCGCCGTCCCGATCCGCTCCACCGACCGGCGCTGGGCGTCGGGGTCGAGCCCGAGGTCGAGGAGGCTGTCAACGTGGCCGGAGATCAGCGCCAGCGGCGTCCGGAGCTCATGCGAGACAGCCGCCAGGAAGCTTGCCCGGAGCTCCTCCGCCGCGCGTTCCGAGCGCAGGTCGCGCAGCACGACGACCGCGCCGGGCTGCGGCCCGTCCATGGCGGAGAACGATGCGGCGACGGGGATCTCGCCGCCGTCCGGGGAGTCGAAGCGGAGCTCGGTCTCCACGAGGCCGGACGGGTCCGCGAGGACCTCGCGGAAGCGGCACGTCCGGCCGCAACGGAGCTCCGTGCCGCGGCGGCAGCCCAGCACCAGCTCGCAGGTCGTGCCGGGCTCCGGCAGGCGGCCGCCGAGGAGCGTGACCGCGGCGCGGTTCACGCGCACGACCCGGCGTGCCCGGTCGACCGCGACGATGCCCTCGGTGGCGCTGTCGAGGATCGCCGCGAGCAGCGCCTGCTCCCCGGCAAGCTCCTCGCGCAGCTGGGCGGCGCGGAGGGCGATCGCGAGCTCGTGGCGGACCAGCGCGAGGAGGCGGATCCGGTCGGCCGGCAGCCGCTCGGCGTCCGGTGGGCAGAGGGCCAGGAACCCGACGACCTGGGCCTCAAGGGTGCCGTCCCCGAGGTCGCGCCGCTCGTCGAGCGAGACGCCGTGCCAGCCGTGGCGGGTGACCCAGGAGCGCGCGACGCCCGGGGTCACGAACCCGCGCGGGATCACATGCGAGGGCAGGTCGCCCTCCTTGCCGGGCGCCCGGATCATGTCGCCGATCACCCATCCGGTCGGCCTGCCGATCCCCGGCAGCAGGTTGGGCTCCGTGGCCGCGAGGCGGAGCTCTCGGCCGCCGGGCTGCGCGAGCCAGATGGCGCCTGCCTTGGCGTCGCTCGCGCGGACGAGCTCGCCGATGACGCTCGCGGCCATCTGCGGCAGGGCGCCGCCCAGGGCGAGGAGCTGGCTCAGCTGATACTGCGCGAAGACGGTGTCGGCCTGCCGCTGGGATTCCTCGAACGTGCGCCGGAGCTCGTCCTCGGTGAGGGCCGATGCCCCCCGGCCCGGCGTCACGACCCGCGCCGGCCCGTGGCCAGGAGCGAACGGACCAACAGGTAGCAGGACGTGGCGCCCGGGTCCTGGTGGCCGCGCGAGCGCTCGCCGAGCCGCAGCGCCAGGCCCCGACGCGCGACCAGTGGTGTCGTGGCGTGCATCCCGTCGCGCGCGGCCCGGATCGCGCCAAGGACCGCGGCCTCCTGCCCGGAGCCCGACGCGACCGCGGCGCCGAACGCGTCGGCGGCGGGACGCAGCGCGTCGTAGATCGTCTTGTCGCCGATGCGGCAGCGGCCGCGTCGCGCGACGCCCTCCGCCGCGGCGTCGAGCGCCCGGGCCGTGTCCTCGGGGGTGAGCGCCCCGAGCCCGGCGACGGCGATTCCCGCCTCGATGAACGCGGTCCCGTACAGCGACCCGCCGGCCCCGCCGACGCCGGCCACGAGGAGGTGGCCCATGCGCCGCAGGAGGTCCCCGACATCGGTCCCGGGATCGCTGCCGGCGAGCGCCCG
>JANNHX010000063.1:0-5025 GCA_031404615.1 Chloroflexota bacterium | reverse complement strand
GGACAGTCCACACGCGCACGGTGCGATCATCACCACCGCTGACTGGTTCCGCGACGGGTCCTGGTTCCGCGACGGGTCCTGGTTCCGCGACGCCCTCTCGGCGCTCAGTCCCCCGCCGGTGCGTGCCGTTCGCCGAACAGCGCCCTGCCCACCCGCACGATCGTCGCGCCTTCCTCGACGGCCGTCGCGTAGTCGTCGGACATGCCCATGGAGAGCTCGGGGCCGAGGCGCGGCCAGCGCGCCCGAATCCGCTCCCCGAGGACCCGCAACGCGACGAAGGTCGGGCGCGCCTCCTCGGGGTCCGCGGTCAAGCGGCCGATCGTCATGAGCCCGCGGTAGTCCAGCGCCGCGAGCCCATCAAGCGCTCCCATCGACGCCTCGAGATCCGCGGGCAGGAACCCGGCCTTCGCCGGGTCCGCGTCCACGTTGACCTGGAGCAGGACCTGGAGCGGTGCCCGGCCCGGCATCGACGCCACGACCCTGTCCAGCCGTGCCGCCAGCTCGACCGTATGCACGGACTCGATCACATCGAACAGCTCGATCGCGCGGCGCGCCTTGTTGGACTGGAGCGGACCGATGAGGTGCCACCGGGCACCGGCGACGACCGGGATCTTGGCGGCGCCCTCCTGCACCCGGTTCTCCCCGAGGACGACGAGGCCGCCGACGACGGCGGCCCGGACCCGGTCCGCCGGCACGGTCTTGGATACAGCGACCAGCGTCACCGACGACGGATCCCGGCCCGCGCGCGCGGCGGCATCCGCGATCTGCCCGAGGACATCTTCGCGGGCGCGCCGGAACGCCTCGACCTCAGCGGGATCGAGCTGCTCAGCGGTCATGGCTCACCCGTGCGGCCCGCGCGTGCGGGCCGGTGCTCACCGGCGGCGGAGGAAGCTCGGGATCTCGAGATCGTCCGCGTCGTACGAGGCAGCCTTGCGAGCCGGGGGCTCCCCAACGGACCGCTCGGGGCGGACGGCGACGGGGACCTGCTCGTCGCGGACGCGGGGCACGTCGGGGTCGACCTCGGTGCGCTGGCGCTCCAGCTCCTCGAGGAAGTCCCGGGCCGGCGGTGCGGCCGAAGCCTGCGCGGGCGACTGGCGCGTCCGGTAGACGTCGCTCGGGCGCTCGGCCTGCGCGGTTCGGGTCGTCGCGTCGCGGCGGCGGGCGTCGAAGCCCGTGGCGATGACGGTGATCATCACGTCCTCGCCCAGGCGCTCGTTGAAGCTGGTGCCGAAGATGATGTTCGCCTCGGGATCGGCGGCTGCGCGGATCTCCTCCGCGGCCTCGGTGACCTCCCACAGGGTGAGGTTGGCCGAGCCGCAGATGTTGAACAGGATCCCCTGGGCGCCCGAGATGTTGATCTCGAGCAGCGGGCTCGCGACGGCCTGCCGGGCGGCCTCAAGCGCGCGGTTCTCGCCCTGCGCCCGGCCGATGCCCATCAGGGCCGACCCGGCGTCCTTCATGATCGTGCGGACGTCCGCGAAGTCGAGGTTGATCAGCCCGGGCACCGTGATGATGTCGCTGATGCCCGCGACGCCCTGGCGCAGGACGTCGTCCACGACCCGGAACGCGTCCACGATGGACGTGTTCTTCTGCACGACGTCGCGCAGCCGGTCGTTGGGGATCGTGATCAGGGTGTCGACCTTGGCCTTGAGCTCCTCGGCCGCCTTCTCCGCCACGAGCTTGCGGCGCGCGCCCTCGAAGCTGAACGGCTTGGTCACCACGCCGATGGTGAGCGCGCCCTGCTCCTTGGCGATCTCCGCGACCACGGGGGCCGCGCCCGACCCGGTTCCGCCGCCCAGGCCCGCCGTGATGAACACCATGTCCGAGTCCGCGAGCGCCTCGGCGATCTTGTCCCGGTCCTCCTCGGCGGCCCGAGCCCCGATCGTGGCATCGCCGCCGGCGCCGAGGCCCCGGGTGATCTTGTCGCCGATGCGGATCTTGTGCGGCGCGTCCGACTGCAGGAGCGCCTGGGCGTCCGTGTTGCAGGCGATGAACTCCACGCCCATCATCTCGGCCCGGATCATGCGGTTGACGGCGTTGCTGCCGCCGCCGCCCACGCCGATGACGCGGATCAGGGCGAAGTTCTCGGAGTCGGATCGCAGCGGCATCGGCGCTCTCCCGGAAGTTGGCTGGCGCTGGTAGTGGCATTTGACGGTGGGCTCGCGGCCACGAGCCGTACGCCGGGCAGCCCGAAGGCTCCCTCGCGAAGAGTGTGGAGTATACCCGCGCGATCCCGGATCGGTCTCCCCGAGATTGCTGCCGGTCCCGCGGGCCGAGACCTAGCCCGCGAGGAAGCTCAGGCGGACCTTGCGCGTCGCGTTGTCCTCGTTCGGGTCGAGAAGCGTGATGGACTGCCATGTGCCCAGGGTCAGGTGCCCGCCGATGACCGGCACGCTCAGCGAGGGCGAGACGAGCAGCGGCAGCACGTGGTCGGCACCGTGGCCGGGCGAGCCGTGGCGGTGCCGCCAGCGGTCGTCGCGCGGCAGGAGGCGGTCCAGCGCGAGCATCGCGTCGTCGTCCGAGCCCGCCCCGAGCTCCAGCACGACGACGCCGGCGGTCGCGTGCGGGACGAACACATGGAGCAGCCCGTCACCACCCTCGGACGCGTCCGCGGCGAAGCGGGCGCAGGCGGGCGTCAGGTCCGTGAACCCCCGGGCGCTGCCGGTGCGGACCTCCAGCTCCAGCGAGCGCACGGGTTACGGGAAGATCGAGCGGAACGCGCGGCGCAGACGGCCGAGGCCGCCGCCCCCGGGAGCGGACTCGTAGCCCACCGGGTCGCCGAGGGCAATCTGCGTCGCACCCCAGCGCAGGAGGCCCACGGCCGTCGAGTAGGACGGGTCCCCGATCGTGTCGATGAGGCCGCTGATCCCCGACGGCCCGGTGACCCGCACCGGCATCTGGAGGACCTCGCGACCGAGCTCGGCCGTGCCCGCGAGCTGCGCCGCGCCGCCGGTCAGGATGATCCCGGCCGGGAGCATGCCGTGGCCGCTGCGGGCCATCTCAGCCCGGAGCAGCTCGAACGTCTCGCGCATGCGGGACTCGATGATCTGGCACAGCTCCTCGCGGCTGACCGTGCGGCCCGCCTCCTCACCCAGGACGGAGACGCTGATCTCCTCGTCCGACACGTTGCGCAGGTCGCAGGTCCCGTGGCGGACCTTGAGCTCCTCGGCCACCTGGAGCGTCGTCTTGACGCCGATGGCCACGTCGTTGGTCACGTTGTTGCCGCCGACCGGCAGGACCGCCGTGTGGAACGGCGAGCCGTCCGCGAACAGCGTGAGGTCGATCGTCCCGGCGCCGATGTCGGCCACCGCGACGCCGAGCTCCTTCTCGGTCTCGGTCACGACCGCCTCGGCCGAGGCCAGGCCATTCGCGACGAGCTCGTCGATCTTGACGCCCGCGAGCTGGACGCACTTGGTCAGGTTCTGGACGGCGGTCGCGGACGCGGAGACGATGTGGGCCTCCACCTCGAGGCGCAGGGCGCTCATCCCGAGCGGGTCCTTGACGCCCTCCTGGCCGTCCACGGTGAACCCGCGCCGCTCCACGTGGAGCACGTCGCGGTTGCTCGGGATGGACACGGCGCGGGCAACCTCGATCGCGCGGCTGATGTCCTCGCGCGTGACCTCGCGGTGGTGCGCGGTGACTGCGACCTGGCCCGTGGAGTTGAGGCTCTCGACGTGCTGGCCGCCGACGCCCACGAAGGCGCGGTCGATCTTCCAGCCGGAGAGCCGCTCGGCGCGCTCGACCGCGTCGGCGATGGACCGGACGGACTGGTCGATGTTGACGACGACGGCCTTGCGCAGGCCCGTGGTCGGCACCGTTCCGTGGCCCATGATCGTGAGGCGGCCGTCGCGGCTCACCTCGCCGATGAGCGCGCAGACCTTGGATGTGCCGACGTCGATGCCGACGAGGACCGCTTCCCGTTCCACCTGCAGTTCGTCCCTCGCTGTCGGTGTGTGCTAGATGAAGTGCCGCCGGATCAGGGCCACGTTGTTGAAGATCCGGAACCCGAAGTTGATGAGGGCGACAAGGTAGAGGTCGAGGCTCAGCCGGTCGCCGATCCAGGTCAGCAGCACCGCCACGATCGCATTCGTGAGGAAGCCGCTGATGAAGATTCGATTGTCGTAGACGCCGTCGAGCTCAGCCCGCACGGCCCCGAGGACGGAGTCGAGGGCCGCGAGGATCGCGACCGCCGAATATCGCGCCTCTCCGCCGCTCGCGTTGTCAACGCGTCAGTCCAGCGCGACGTTGTCGATGAGCCTCACGGAGCCGATGCGGACCGCAGCCACCAGCACGGGACCATCCAGGTCGGCGACCTCCACGTAGTCGACGCTGATCTCCGGCGTGGTTGCGAGCACCACGCGCGCGGCCGCCACCGCATCTCCACCGGACCGATGCGCCGCCACCCCCGCCTCGAGCGCACGCGGCAGGACGAGCGCACTCGCCCGCTCCCCCGGGGAGAGGAACGCGTTGCGCGAGCTGAGTGCGCGGCCGTCAGGGGCGCGGACCGTTGGCACCGCGATGATCTCCACGGGGAGGTTCAGGTCTCGGGCCACGCGGCGGACGACGGCGACCTGCTGGGCGTCCTTGCGCCCGAAGAACGCGACCCCTGGCCCGACGATGGCGAAGAGCTTCGTGCACACCGTGGCGACACCTCGGAAGTGGCCGGCACGCGCGGAGCCCTCGAGCGTCTGCGCCAGGTCGCCGGGCTCGACCCAGGTGTCGAAGCCGGGCGGGAAGAGCGCTGCCTCGCCCGGGGCGAACAGCACATCGGGGCCGGCGTCACTTGCGATCTGCGAGTCGCGCGCCTCGTCGCGCGGGTAGCGGGCGAGGTCGGCGGCCTGCCCGAACTGCGTCGGATTGACGAACAGGCTGACGACGACCACGTCGCACGCCTCGCGAGCCGCGCGCATGAGCGCCACGTGGCCATCGTGGAAGGCGCCCATGGTCGGGACCAGACCGATGCGCCGACCGGCCCGCCGCGCGCCATCGAGCGTGCCGCGCACCTCGTCGACCGTGCGAAGGAAC
>JANNHX010000062.1:0-1858 GCA_031404615.1 Chloroflexota bacterium | reverse complement strand
GTTGCTGCCGGAGATCAAGTCCGCGGGTGCGAAGGCGCTGGTGGCATTCGAGTTGTTCGTCGCCCTTGTCGTTATCACGCTGCTGTGGGTCGTGAACAACTGGCCCCTGGCCGCCGTCCTGACGAGCCTCCTGACCGCCATCGTCGTCTTCCTCGTCGTTGGCAGCGGGCAGGTCATCTCCATCCGGACCTCCAAGCAGTCGCTGGCACCCGCCACTGAGGCGCTCACGCTCGCCACGACGCTGCGCGAGTTGATCCGCCGACCCGATGCTGACGCCGAGCCTGTGCTGCTCGTCGTGGACAACCTGGACCGCCTCGACGGGAAAGACGCCATGACCGTCCTCTCTGACATCCGGGCCTTCGTCGACATTCCCGAGAGCCGCTGCGTCTTCCTCATCCCGATCGACCGCGAGGCGTTCGCCCGCAACGTGGGCCAGTTCGTGGGCGGCACCCGCGCGGCCCGCGACTACCTCGAGAAGTTCTTCGGTCTTGACATCATGCTCACCCGGCCGGCAGGCGTCGATCTCCGCACCTGGGCCAGGGATCTCGTCGGGAAGGTGTTCCCCGATCACGCGGAGGATGACCGGTCGACCGCGGCCGAGCTCATTGCCGCGGCCGCGCTGGGCTCACCCCGCGCCGCCAAGCGCATGGTCAACGGGATCAGCGCGCGATTCTGGCTGATCGACCCGGCGGTGCGGCCGACGTTCTCGCTCGCCCAACTCGCGGTCCTGGAGGGGATCATCGCCCAGTTCCCGAACGCCGCCGCCGTCACCGCACGCGACGCGCGACGGCTCGCCGATGCCCGGGAGCGGCTTCGGCTCGCCGCCGACGACCAGGCCCGGACGGAGGCGATCGCCGATCTCGTCGGGGTACCCGGGACCGCTAAGGGCGATGCCGACGACTACGACGCCAGCCGCGCGATCGCGCTGCGCGACTTCCTGCTCCTCGGGGAGGCCATCCCTCTGTCGGTTGACGACATCGGGACGGTGCTCTCGCTGCGCGACGACCGGTCGATGCAGGGCGTCCCCAACGCGACCGCCGTCAAGGCTGCACTCCGGGCCGGCCAGCCGGACGAACTGGCGGCGGCGATGGCGGCCTTCTCGCCCGACGAGCGCGCGTTGGCACTCCGCCGCTGCGCCGACCTCGCGCGCGACGACGAGGAGAACGCGTTCCGGGCAAGCGCGATCCTGGGCGTGAACGCCCTCGCCCCCCATGCCGACGAGCCAGGCATTCGAGCGAACCTGCGGCGCACAGCCGTGGAGACACTGCTCGGGTCGGCGCCCGTCCTGTATCGAAACCTGCCGGCGGCAACTGTCGACCTCGTCTTCCGCGACGGGCGCGCCGACAGGCGCCTCGACGCCCTTGCCGAGAGGTCGGCGGCCGAGCTCGCGGCGAACACGGCGGCCGAGCCAAGGGGCGGGCTGGTCCTCATCCTCGCGGCCGCAGCGAGCCGCCTGTCTCCCGAGAGTCTGGGCGCCGCACGCAAGGCCCTCGCGGACCTTTCCGATGCCGACCTCGCGCCCCTGTTCGATCCAGCACCCTCGGCGGAACTCGTCGCTGTCGATGTCGCGGGGGCGATGATCGGCCGACTCTCGGCGTGGACGCCGGCGACACCCGACATCGATATCGAGCTCGTCGCGGAGCGCGTCGAGAAGTCCGTCTCGGCCGGGGTGATCGATCGGGCCCAACTCGACCCGATCGCGGCCGCACTCCCGGCTCAACTGGCGGCGGTGACGGGCCCCGCCGTGTCGGGTCTCGCGATCCTCGTCGACGTCCTGGGTGCGGCGGCTCCCGGCCCGAACGTCGACGCGCTCGCCCAGGCCCTGGTTGTGTGGACAGGCGACGTCGAACTCGGGCTG
>JANNHX010000061.1:0-1681 GCA_031404615.1 Chloroflexota bacterium | reverse complement strand
CCGCGCCGAGGCCCATGAGTGCGAGGACGCTCGCGGCATCCACACCGTTCACGGTGACCGTGGCATCGAAGCGCGCAGCGGTCCGCGCGAGCTGCGCGGCCGGACGGGCATGCAATCCGAGCGGGTTGCGCAGGACTGCGGTGGCATGTAGAGCCGCGCCCTCGCTCGCCGCGGCGGTCGGGGCGACCACAGGCGCCGTCGCGGCGGACCCTGCCGCTGCTCCGAACGAGGCACCCGCGAGCTCGGCCGCAGCAAGCACCGCAGTGAGGTCGGCTCCCCCGTCCGCGGCCACAGCGGCCGCGACCGCGCCCTCGACGAAAGGCGCGTCAGCCAGACGGACGCGCGCGCTGACCTCATCAGCGGCGAACTCGAGGACCGACTCGGTGGTCAGCACAGCCGAACCCAGGTCGGTGAGCACGACCACCGAACGGCCATCCTGCGCCGCTCTCTCGAGGCCTGCCTCGATGAGGTCGAAGCTGGTGCCTAGACTGCCATCCTCGAGACCCCCGGCAGCCACGAGCAGGACGTTGGGAGCCATCTGCTCCGCCAGGGCAACGGTGCCGGCTGCGAGGGCAGGCGAGTGCGAGACGAGCACGAGCGCGACCCGTGCGGAGGTCGGTCCGGCCTTCGTGGGAGCGGTCACGAGCCGGGAGCGGTGGACACGCCGCTCGCCGCGTCGGCCGCGGCCCGCAGCAGCATTGCGGTCGATGTGGCCCCCGGGTCCTGGTGCCCCGCACTGCGCTCGCCCAGGTAGCTCGCGCGGCCCTTCGTCGCGACGAGCGGGATCGTGGCGACGGCCCCGAGCTCGGCGGCCGAGGCGGCTGCGACCAGGACCGCGGCAGCATCTGCGCCGCCGTCGGTCCCGGCGACGGCGGCCTGGACGGCGGGCGTCCAGGCATCGACCATCGTCTTCTCGCCTGTGGTCGCCTTGCCGCGTGCGACGATCCCCTCCAATGCGGCCTCGAGCATCGCGACCACGGCCGGCGCGTCGAGCGTCGGGACGGCCGTGACCTTGGCGGCCCGCAGATACGCGGTGCCGTACAAGGGCCCGGCTGCCCCACCGACCTTGGACATGAGCGTGGTAGCGATCAGCTTGAGCACATCGCCGACCTCACCGAGGGGCTCCTCGAGTGCGTCTAGGCGAGCGATGACGGCGGTGAACCCGCGCGCCATGTTCTCCCCGTGGTCTCCGTCGCCGATCTGCCGGTCGAGCTCGTTGAGCTCGGAGCGACGTGCGAACACCTCATCCGCCGTACGCCGGGTCCAGTCGACCGCCCATGCCACATCCAGGGTCATGCTCAACCTTCCAGCTGGTCGTCTACCAGTGCATCGCCGCCGTGTTCACGGGGGCGTCCCAGAGCGCCGTGAGCTCGGGGTCAAGTCGCAGGACGGTCACCGACGCGCCCTGCATCTCCAGCGAGGTCACGTAGTTGCCGACGAGCGACCGGGTCACGTTCACACCCCGCGCCTCAAGCAGCTTGCGGGCATGACGATAGACGATGTACAGCTCGGACTCGGGGGTCCCCCCCATGCCGTTCACGAAGAGCAGCACGTCCTCGCCTCCCACCAGGGCGAGGTCGTCCGCCACCGGCGTGAGCAGCATCTCCGTGATGGCGTCCGCGGGCGCGAGCGGGATCCGCCGCCGCCCGGGCTCACCGTGGATGCCAATGCCGATCTCGAT
>JANNHX010000060.1:0-1506 GCA_031404615.1 Chloroflexota bacterium | reverse complement strand
ATGGGTCGCGCCACGGGTCGTGTCTCGCGCGGAATCGGGGTGCGGTCGCGCGCGGCCGGTGGGGATGTCTGGAGCATATCGGAACGCAAGCCGCGGCGTCAATCGCGCTGTTCTCGTGGGTGTTCTCGTGGGTCATCAGGGGCAGATGTCTTCTGCTGCCGGGCACTGCGACCCGATGCCAGACCTCGCCCCTCACGCACGCCGCTGGAGACCACTCCTGCTCGTGATGAGGCTCCGCGCATCAGGGCGCCGCGAGGTCGATCGTGATGCGCCGATGGTGCTCACGGACGCCAGTGGGTTGCGGCACGTGGATTGGGCCGGCGGGGTCGAGGGGCGGGCGGGGTCGAGGGGGCTGGAGGGTGACCCGCCCGTCCGCCATCCCGTGCTCAGAGCCCGGATCACGGTGGTTCCACGGTGCTGGATTCCCCCGACCGGCAGGGCGCGCCGGCCGAGGCCGTCGCGGCCTGCGGTTCACCGAGATCGGCGCAGCGCTCCCACAGGGGGTAGGCACCGACGACCAGGCGACCCGAGACGCGGTTCGCGTGGAACGGCGATGTCGCGCTCGCCTTCCAGGTATTCGGCGCGGGCCCGGTCGACCTCGTCTACCTGCAGGGCTACACCTCTGATGTCGACCTCAACTGGGAGAGCCCGCACCTGGCGCGGTTCCTCCGCGGCCTGGGCTTTGACGCTGGACCATGCGTCCTCGTGATGCTAGCATCGCGCATCATGACACAGCTTCGCCGGACGACCGTAAGCGCGCCGCAAGACGCCCTCCGTACACTCGAGGCGGAGGCGGAGCGTCGGCGGGTTCCGCTCGCGACCCTCCTGCGCGAAGCCGTGGAGGACAAGGCGATGGAGCTGCGCACACGTCGGCGGCCCCGGGTGGGTGTGGCGCGATCCACGGATGGCCGCGGCGCCGCCGAGGTCACGGCGGAGCCGGTCGCCGAAGAGCCCCGCTGACGGTGGCGTTGATCTGCGACACCGGTCCCCTGCTCGCCGCGCTCGACGCCGCCGATCCGGATCATGAGCGATGCGCCCGGCTGCTGACCACCTCGGACGAGGACCTCGTCGTGCCTGCGCTCGTCCTCGCCGAGCTCGACTACTGGTGCGGCCGGCGGCTGCCGGCCGACGCCTGGCTCATCTTCCTCGACGATCTGCTGGCGGGCGTCTACCGCGTCGAGCCACCGACGGGCGCGGATCTCGCCCGCTGCCGCGAGCTTCAGGCTCGCTACGCGGATCTCTCCCTCGGCATTGTCGATGCAAGCGTCGTGGCCCTTGCCGAGCGCCTGGGCGAGCCGAAGGTCGCGACGCTCGACCAGCGTCACTTCCGGGCCGTGCGGCCCGCCCACGTGGAGGCGCTCGAGCTCCGGCCGTGAACGCCTCACCCACGGGGGCGAGACGAAGGCGGGAGTGACTTCGCGAAGTCGACGACGGAACAGGACGGCCCCGGGCCGCATGGGCTGGCGTCGGCCGCTACGCTCGCTGATCGCAGAGCTGAGCCCCAGG
>JANNHX010000059.1:0-8099 GCA_031404615.1 Chloroflexota bacterium | reverse complement strand
GCGCGCTCGTCGTCCGGGATGTTCGCCCAGTCGTCCGGCGCGGCGTCCGGGTCCAGGGGCTCCTGCGGCGGGCGCATGGCCTCCGGCACGTGGACCAGGTTGAGACGCAGCCGGTACCAGGCATAGGCGCGGCCGCGCATCGCGGTCTCGATGACGTCCGCGGGCTCAAGGTGCGCCGCGGCCTCTGGGTGGCGCGCCTTCCAGCGCTCGAGCCCCTCGTAGACCTCGGCCCTGGACGGCGCGCGGCCCAGCTCGATCACCGGCACGCTGCTTCGGCGGCGTCCCGTGGGCGAGGGCCTCGAGCCCGTGCCCTGCCATTCGGTCGGCAGCCCCGCGTTCGAGTCGCCCGCCGCGACGGCCTTCGCGCGCTCGTCGGCGACCTCAGGCGGCGGCCCGCCATCCTTGCCGCGCCCCGCGTACTCGTCCGGCTTGCGGCGCATCCGCGACGGCTGGACCCGCGGCGGCTCGCCCTCCTGCTTTGCGTAGTTCGGCGGCCACGGAGCGTCGCCCTCGCCCTCCGCCTCGTGACGCGCGGAGAGCTCCAGGAGGGCATCGAGCGTGCCGACCGCCCCGTCGATCCCGGCCCCGGCGTCACCCCGCTCCGCGTACAGCGCCGGCACGGTGGCGAGCGTGTAGTCCTCCATGACGCAGTCGGGGACCTCGTCCCAGCGCAGGGGGAAGGACACCCGCGCGTCCGGCGTGGGCCGCACGGAGTAGGCGGAGGCGACCGTCCGGTCCTTGGCGTTCTGGTTGTAGTCAAGGAAGACGCCGTGGCGCTCCTCCTTCCACCAGCGCGACGTGGCGATGGACGGCGCCCGCCGCTCCACGTCCCGCGCCAGGGCCAGGGCGGCGCGCCGGACCTGCGGGTACGTCCAGCGGGGCTCGATGCGGACGTTGATGTGGATCCCCCGCGACCCGGAGGTCTTCGGCCAGCCCGTGAGGCCCACGGCCTCGAGCGCCTCGCGACAGACCAGCGCGACCTCGCGGGTCTGCGACCAGGGCACGCCCGGCACCGGGTCGAGGTCGATCCGCAGCTCGTCGGGGTGGTCCAGGTCCTCCGCGCGGACGGGGTGCGGGTTGAGATCGAGACAGCCCAGATTCGCGACCCAGGCGAGGCCCGCCGCCTCGTCCACGACCACCTCGTCCGCGGTGCGCCCGGACGGGAAGGTGAGCGTGGCGGTGCGCATCCACTCGGGCGTGTTGTCGGGGGCGCGCTTCTGGAAGAATGGCTCCTTCTCGGCGCCGTCGACGAAGCGCTTGAGCGCCATCGGCCGCCCGCGCACCCCGACCAGCGCGCCGTCGGCCACCGCGAGGAAGTACCGGACCAGGTCCAGCTTCGTGTGCCCGGCACGCGGGAAGTACACCTTGTCGGGGTTGCTGATCGAGACCTCGCGGCCGCCGATCTCCAGGAGCTCCTTCTTGGACGCCACGGCCCGATGCTACCCGCCGCCTGCAAGTCGCCTCCGGTGGTGCCTCGCGACTGTCGATTCCCTCGCGCCCCGTTCGTCGCTACGATGCACGGGCCGGAGGGGCCGGCTCGCTGGACCGGACGAGGAGACACACCGATGCGCTACCTGCTGCTGATCGCGACCGAGCCCGCGACGGAGCCCGATCCAGACGGCTGGGAGCGGATGCTTCGCGAGTACGGCGCGTACACCGGCTGGCTCCAGGAGCAGGGCCTGTTCCTCGCGGCGGAGGCCCTCCAGGACGTCACGACGGCCACGACCGTCAGCGTTGCCGGCGGATCGCGCGTCGTGACCGACGGACCCTTCGCGGAGACCAAGGAGCTCCTCGGCGGCTACTACCTGATCGACGCACCGGACCTCGACACCGCCATCGACGCCGCGGCGCGCTGCCCGGGCGCCGCCGTGGGCAAGGTCGAGATCCGCCCGATCGCGGAGATGGGCTGACGAGGGCGCCGACCGAGCCCGCCGATGTCGTCGCCCGCGTCTTCCGGGAGGAGCACGGGCGCGCGATCGCGACGCTGATCCGGGTCCTCGGCGACTTCGACCTCGCCGAGGAGGCCGTGGCCGACGCGTATGTCACCGCGCTCGAGCGCTGGCCCGCGGACGGCATCCCGGCCAACCCCGGTGCCTGGATCACGACGACCGCGCGCAACCGGGCCATCGACCGGGTCCGGCGCGCCCGCGTCTTCTCGGAGAAGGCGGCGCTGGTGGCTCGCGACGAGGCGTTCGACGCATCGGCACGGCACGGCGCCCTGCTCGCGGCGGCGGAGGACGAGATGCACCCGATCCCCGATGACCAGCTGCGGCTGATCTTCACGTGCTGCCACCCGGCGCTCGCGCCCGAGGCCGCCGTCGCGCTGACGCTGCGGACCCTGGGCGGCCTCACGACGCCTGAGATCGCGCACGCCTTCCTCGTCCCGGAGCCGACGCTTGCCCAGCGGCTGGTTCGGGCCAAGAAGAAGATCCGCGAGGCGGGCATCGCGTACGAGGTGCCGGGCCCGGAGCGGCTGGCCGCGCGGCTCGACTCGGTCCTGCGCGTGCTGTACCTCGTCTTCAACGAGGGCTACAACGCGAGCTCCGGCGAGGCACTGATCCGCCAGGAGCTGTGTGCCGAGGCCATCCGGCTGGCGCGGATCCTCGCGGAGCTGCTCCCCGGTGAGCCCGAGGCGCTCGGGCTGCTGGCGCTGATGCTGCTCACCGACGCGCGGCGGCCTGCCCGCGAGGGGCCGGGAGGCGAGCTGGTGCGTCTCGAGGACCAGGACCGGGGCCGCTGGGATGCGGGGCGGATCGCCGAGGGGAGTGGCCTGGTCGAGCGGGCGCTGCGGGTGGGGCGCGTGGGGCCGTACCAGCTCCAGGCGGCGATCGCGGCGGTCCACGACGAGGCGCCCGCCTCGGCCGACACGGACTGGCCGCAGATCCTGGGCCTCTACGGCGTGCTGCAGCGGGTCGCCCCGTCGCCGGTCGTGGACCTCAACCGCTCCGTGGCGCTGGCGCAGGTCTCCGGGCCGGAGGTGGGGCTGGCGGCGGTCGATGCGCTGACGGCGAACCCGGCGCTGGTTGAGTACCGGTTCCTCCACGCGACCCGGGCGGACTTCCTGCGGCGGCTGGGCCGCTGGGGCGAGGCGGCCGACGCCTACGGGCGGGCGCTCGCGCTCGCGCCGAACGGCCCGGAGCGCGCGTTCCTCGAGCGGCGGAGGGCGGAGGTCCGGTCGCGCGGCGTGAGCTGAGGCGATTGCGGCCCGGCGCGAGGCGTGAGCGCCACGGGCCGGGTCCAGCCCCGCTCCTGGCTCGGCTCGCGGCTTTTGGCTCGGCTCGCGGCTCTCGGCACGGCCTGGTGCCAGATCGCCGGTGCTGGTGCAGAGCTCGGGCCCGATTTCGTCGGTACCGGCCGTGAGCTCCTCGACACGACCCTCGAACTGGCTCCCACCCGTGCCAGGTGGGCCGGGGCGTGAGCTGGCGGCGGGCCGGGGCGTGAGCTGGCGGCGGGTCGGGGCGTGAGCTGGCGGCTCAGCTCCTGACGAAGACCTCGCTCATGAGCCCGACGTTGTTGCCGTCCGGATCCTTCGTGAAGGCCATCCAGAGCGTCACCGTGCCGTCGCGATGGACGACATGCGGTCCCTCCCCGAAGCCGACGCCGCGCTCCTCGAGAGCCGCGACGGCCTTGTGGATGTCGTTGACCCGGAAGTAGAGCGTGGCCCTGCCGGAGAACTCGGCGTCCTCCGGAGCGGCGAGGTAGAGACGGACGCCGTCGGCGTCGAAGAAGGCCGCGCCCGGGGCGGCGAACAGGAATGGGATCCCCAGCCGGTCCCGGTAGAACGCGGTCGCGCGGTCCACGTCCGTCACCGGGACGAGGACCTGGCGGAGCTTGCCCAGGCCGAAGGGCTGGTCGGTCATCGCGTCGCCTCCTGTTCGCTGAGCGCACAGGATCGCGCGCTGAGGGGGTCGGCGTCCATGGATTGTTGCGTTCAGCGTCCGCCGGGCTCCAGCGTCCAGACGAGGTAGGCCGTCGCGAAGTCGCCGCCGTTTCCGGCATCCGCGGTGGCGTACCCGAACACGACCATCCGCTCGTCGGTCGTGACCACCCGGCTCGCCGTGCCCGTCCCTTCGCCACCCGCGGGCAGCTGCAGGCCGACGAGTGTCCACGACCCGCCGTCGGTCGAGATCCAGCGGGCAGGCCGTCCGCCACGCCGGCCCGCGATCACGAAGCCCGGACCGGCGTGCTCGACGTCGTTGAGCCACGAGTCGGGCTCGCGGAGGTCCAGCGACTGGCGCCACGCCGATGGCGCGCTGGACGACACCCAGCCCGCGGGGTGCTCCCCGACGCATCCGATGGTGACGATGGCCGGGCCGCCGACGGCGACGTCGAGCAGGCTGAGCGGCTCGCCATCGTTGACGCGCGGTGCCGTCGCGGCGGACCAGGCGCCCAGGCGCTCGTTCGTCGCGTCGCCGAGCGGGACGAGCCGGTTCCCGATGGCGACGACGCGGCTCGGGGTGCCCTCCACCGGCCCCTGCGAGGCCTCCGCCCAGCTGACGCCGTCGCGCGAGGTCGTGATCACGCTGCCGTCGGCCCAGGCGACCAGACCGTCGCGCCAGCCGGTGATCCCGTTGCGGGTCCAGTCGGTCACGGGATCGGCCGGCACCCAGCCGCCGTCGTCGGACCGGGCCCACGCGGTCCGCTCGCCGGCCACGAGGCCGTGCCCGGTGGCAAGCACCCGGAAGGCATCCGCGGTCTCGGCGGGCGGCCGCACGTCGGCGAGGACCCAGACAGCCTGCGACCTCGCCGAGGCCCCCGGGGCCAACGCGCCCGACGGCGTGGGATCCTGCGGGCCACACGCCGCCACGACAACGAGGACGCCGGACGCGACGAGCCGGGTGAACATGGCGAGCCGGGTGACCTCAACGGGGCAGGTTCGCTTCACGAGGACCGTGACGCACCGCTCGTGGCGGGCGTGACTGCCGCGATCCGCTCGGCGCCGGCTGATCCTGGCTACGCGGCCAGCGCCGCCACGCTCGAGCCGACCAGGACCAGCGACAGCAGGACCAGCAACGCCGTCGCCAGCCAGCCGACCGTCCGCAGGAACCGGCCGGACACGAGCGGCCCCATCAGCTCCCGGTCGGACGCGAGCAGCATCACGAACACGAGCACGAACGGCAGCAGCAGCGCGTTGAGCACCTGGGCGCTGAACATGACGGCGATCAGGGGCAGCCCCGGGATCATGACGAACAGCGCCGCGAACCCGATGAAGAACGCGAGCAGGCCGTAGAACGCCGGCGCGTCGCGCCAGTTCCAGTCGACACCCGTCTCCCAGCCGAATGCCTCGCAGGTGGTGTAGGCCGACGAGAGCGGCACGACCCCGAGGCCCAGGAACGACGCCCCAAGGAGGCCGACGGCGAACACGAGCGCGGCCGCCTCGCCCGCGATGGGGGCAAGGGCCTGGGCGGCGTCCGCGGCGGACGTGATCTGGAGGCCGTTCTCGTACAGGGTCGCCGCGCAGGCGACGACGATGAAGAAGGCGACGACGTTGGTCAGCAGCGTGCCGGCGAAGACGTCCGCCCGGCTTCCCTTCAGGTCCTCGGGCCGCAGCCCCTTGTCCACGACGTACGACTGGATGAACGCCTGGCCCCAGGGCGTGATCGTCGTGCCGACGGTGCCCACGACCGCCAGCCAGTACACCGGCGACGAGGACAGCTGCGGGCTGACCAGCGAGTGCACCGCGAGCGCCCAGTCCGGCTGCGCCTCGATCGCCGAGAAGATGTACGCGGCCGACACGGCGACGCCGACGCCGACGAACAGGTACTGCACGCGGCTGTACGACCCGAGCGCGATGAACGCCACGACGACGACCGCGGCGATCGCGGCGCTGATCTGCGGCGGCACCCCGAAGATCCCCAGCGCGGCCCCGATGCCCGCAAACTCGGCCACGATCGAGCCGAGGTTCGCCGTGAGCATCAGGAACGCGGCGAAGACGGTCCAGCGCACGCCCCAGCGCTCGCGGATGAGGCTGATGAGGCCCTTGCCGGTCGCGAGGCCCAGGCGCGCGCCGACCTCCTGGGTGAAGAACAGCACGACCTGGCTGGCGAGGATCACCCACAGCAGCGTGTAGCCGAAGTTGGCCCCGGCCAGCGAGTAGGTCGTGATGCCGCCGGCGTCGTTGTCCGCGAACCCCGAGACGAGGCCGGGGCCCAGCACCGCGAGCGTCGCGGCGAGCCGGACCCGCCACTGGGGGACGCGCGGGATCGGGCGCCCGCGGACGGCCTGCCGGCGGCGCGCCGGGGCGATCGCCCCGGCGGTGGCGCCGGGCTCGGGCGTGGGCAGGGTCGGCAGGGTCGGCTGGGTCACCGGCTACCTCGAGAACACGTGGGGAAGCCGCTTCTTCCACGCGCTCGGGATGACGGTGTCGAGGGCGTCGTCGACGGTGACGATGCCCCGCAGCACGTTGTGCTCGTCGACGACGGGGACGGCGAGCAGGCTGTAGTGGGCGACGACCTCCGCGACCTCGTCCTCGTCGGCCGTGACGAGGACCGCGACCGGCTCGCGGATCATGACGTCGCGGATCGGCGTCGACGGCTGGGCGACGATGAGGTCACGTAGCGAGAGCACGCCGGTGAGCTTGCCGTCGTCGGTGGTGACGTAGACGTAGTAGATCGTCTCTGCGTCCGGCTCCAGCTCGCGCAGGCGGTCGATGGCTTCGCCCGCGGTCAGGTGCTCCTCCATGGCGATGTACTCGGTCGTCATGAGGCCGCCCGCGGTGTCCTCGTCGTACGCGAGCAGCTCGCCAAGCTCGTCCGCCTCGTCGCGCTCCATGAGCGAGAGGATCTCGTCGCGCATCTCCTGGTCCAGGTCCGCCACGAGGTCGGCGGCGTCGTCCGGGCTCATCTCCTCGAGGATGTCCGCGGCGCGCTCCGGGCTGAGGTCCTCGAGGATGTCGACCTGGGCGTCGGGGTCCATCTCCTCGACCGCGTCCGCGAGGGATTCGTCGTCGAGGGAGGCGAGGACGCCGGCACGGTCGCGCGGGGCGAGGTCCTCCAGGATGGACGCGAGGTCAGCGGGGTGGAGCTTGGCCAGCTTCTTGTGCGGGACGCGGAGCTTGACGCTGGCGATGGTGGTGTCGAGCGGGTCGACGTCCTCCCAGTCGATGTAGCGCTCCGGGACGGAGAACCTGAGGTTCCGCGCGATCGTCCGGAAGCCCCCCTCGATGCCCAGCCGGCGCAGCAGCCCGGCCGCACCCACGTCCACCGCGACCACGCGGTACATCGTCCTGACCTGGTCCAGGCGCACGTCGTTCACGCGGATGACCTTGCGGCCCTCGAGGTCGACGATCTGCTTGTCCAGCAGGTCGGCGCGCAGCAGGATCTCGTTCTCGCGCTGGCGGAAGGCGCTGATGTCGATGGTGTGGACGCGCAGCCGGGCGCCGTCGTCCTCGAGGCCCGCGACGTCGCGCCAGGGCAGGAAGATGCGGCGCCGGCCGGTGCGCGCGACGAGACCCGTCACGGGCGGGTACGTGCCGCCGATCGCGACGATCAGGTCCGCGATGGTGCCGATGGGCTCGCCGGACGGGTCGCGTACCGGCAGGCCGATGCACTGGGAGAGGAAGCGCATGGGGCCACCTGGGTGGGCGGGTCGTCACCGCCCGTGGTGGCCGAGCCGGCGCGGGGCCAGCCGTGCCGTCAGCGGACGGGGAGGACCAGGGTCGTGCCGGCGGGCGCGCCGGCGGGTGCAGGTCCGGTCTCCACGTGGAGAGCAATCCTCGTGCGGCAATGGGCGCCCGCTGCCCGTGACGTGGACAGGGAGGCATGGCGGAGCGTAGACCGGTGCGGCGGGGAGGTCAACCACACTGGTCCCCGGTGTTGACGGCCACGCAGGTCCCCGCTGTGCCCCGCTGTCGAAGGGTCCCGCGCCGTACCATCCGGGGATGCGCACGCTGCGGGTTGCCCTCGTCCAGCTCGAGGCCCGGGACGACGTCCCGGCGAACATCGCGCGGGCCGCCGGGCTCGCGCGCGATGCGGCCGCCGGCGCGGACCTCGTCGTCCTGCCCGAGTACGTCCAGTACCGGGGCACCGCCGCCGGGTTCCGTGCCTCCGCGGCGCCCATCCCGGGCCCCACGACGGATCCATTCGCGGTCGTCGCCAGCG
>JANNHX010000058.1:0-12971 GCA_031404615.1 Chloroflexota bacterium | reverse complement strand
TCGTCGGCTCGTCGAGGATGAGCACGGACGGGCTCTTCACCAGTGCATCCGCGATGCCCAGGCGCTGGCGCATGCCGCGCGAGTAGGTGTCGGCCTTCTTGTCCGCGGCGGCCTCGAGGCGGACCTCGGCGAGGAGCTCGTCGATCCGGGCCTCCGCCTGCGTGCGCGGGATGCCGTTGAGCTTCGCCGTGTAGCGCAGGTTCTCGCGCCCGGTGAGGCCCGGATAGAAGCCCACGTTGTCGGGCAGGTAGCCCACCTGGCGCTTGACCGCCAGCGGCTCCCGTGTCGGATCCAGCCCCACGACGCGGACGACGCCCCTGGTGGGCTCGGTCAGGCCCAGGAGCATCAGCACCGTGGTCGTCTTGCCGGCGCCGTTGGGCCCCAGCAGGCCGAAGACCTCGCCCCGCCGGATGGTCAGGTCGAGGCGGTCGACCGCGGTGAACTCGCCGTACTGCTTGGTCAGCCGCCGCGCGACGATGACCGCGTCGTCGGGGACGTCGGCCAGGACCTCGGCGACGGTCACCCGCCGCCTGGTCTTTGGCTGCTCGCGGCCCGTGCGCGCGGGAGGCGCGACAACCCATGGCCGCACCGGCCGCTCGCCAGGGCCGCCCGCCTCGCCAGGGCCGCCCGCCTCGCCCGGGTCGCCGGCGGACGGGGTCGTCCGCTCGTCCGTCATGTCGGCTACCGCCGCCCGTACGTCCGAAAGACCCAGGTGAGCCCGACGAACACCGCGGCGATCAGCGCGACCCCGGCGATCCACCAGAAGGCCGGGGTCTCCACTTTGACCCGGATCGTGAGGTCGCCCGACGCCTCCGCGGCCTTGGCCGTGATCGAGACGTTGTAGTCGCCGCTGATCGCGTCGCCGGTGGGCGTGATCTGCGCCGTGACGGTCGCGGACTCGCCGGGGGCGATCGACTCGATCACCGCCGGGTCGAAGACGACGGTCCACCTGGTCGGGGCGGTCGACGACGGGGTGACCTGCGTGAGCGGCGCGGTGCCGCTGTTGGTGATCTTCATCGGCATGTCCGTCCGCGTGCCGGCATTGGCGGTCGTGGACAGGACCTCGTTCGGCGTTGAGACGTCGATCGCGAAGGTGCCCGTGATGGTCACCTTGAGCTCGCCCTGCACGGTCTGGCCGCCGCCGGTCACGGTCACGAGGACCGGGTACGACGCGGCCTCGACCTCGGCCGGGGGCTCGGCGGTCACGGTGATCGTGGAGCTGGCGCCCGCGCCGACCACGGTGCTCGTGGCCTGCGCCTGACCGGATGGCTTGGCGGTGACGGTCCAGCCCGGGGCGCCCTGCGCGTCGAGCGCGAACGTCTCCTCGGCTGCGGTGCCGTTGCTGAGCGTGAGGTTGAAGGTGAACGTGGACGACGAGGGGCCCTTGAGCTCGGGGAAGTCCGAGGTCAGCGTCACGCCGCCCGCCGCCGCGTCCGCGACGCGCACGCTGAGCGGCAGGGTCGCGGAGCCGGCGCCGGTCGCGGAGACACGGATCGTCGTGCTGCCGGCCTGCGCGTCGGCGGGGATGTCCACGTTGAGGCTGATCTCGACGGGCTTGTCCGGGCCGACGTACGCGCTGTCGATGGTGAGGCCGCCACCCGCGAACCGGGCGCTCCAGCCCGTGGGGACGTTGCTGGCCGAGAGCTTGACCTCGCCCCCGCTGGTCGCTTCGATTGTCAGCTTGAAGCTGGCCGTGCTCCCGGGCTCGGCCACGATCGAGGGAAAGGGCGTCGAGAGGGTGATGTCCTCGGCGGCCGCGGTGAGGGGCGCGAGGGGACCGGCGACGAGGCCGAGCGAGGCGAGCAGCAGGGCGGCCCGGACGCGAGGCGCGAACGGCCCGGGTGCCCGGAGACGCGATCCGACATGTCGTGACTCCAGGGTTGAGTGGGTACGGTTGGTGGCCGGGGTCCCGCGGGGCCCCTCGCGAGCCGTGGCGGATGATAGGGCGGATCGGCTGAGAGGTCGCTGAGAACGTGCGGCGGTACGATCGTGACGTCGTCGCCGCCCGCGCGACGCGCCCTACGGCGAGGTTTTCCGTGCCGCTCCAGCCCCGGTTCGGCCTGTTCATGAGCCAGGCCGGCAAGCGCTGGTCGCAGGTCCGCGACGAGTTCGCCCTCGCGGACGAGCTGGGCTTCGACCACGCCTGGCTGGTCGACCATCTCCTCGACACGGACGGTCCCGCGGAGCTGCCCTGCCTCGAGGCCTGGACGTTGCTGGCGGCGATCGCCGCCTCCACGTCTCGCATCCGCCTCGGCGTCCTCGTGTCGTCCAACACCTTCCGCAGCCCGGCGCTCCTCGCCAAGGAGGCCGTGACGGTGGACCACGTCAGTGGCGGCCGACTGATCCTGGGCATCGGGACGGGCTGGCACGCGGACGAGCACCGCCGCTATGGCTTCGACCTCCCGGACGCCCCTGAGCGGGTCGCGCGCCTCGAGGAGGCCGTGGAGCTCATCGTCCGGCTCCAGGAGGAGCCGCGGGTCAGCTTCGAGGGCCGCTTCTACCGCATCGACGACGCTGTCTTCGAGCCGCGGCCCGTCCAGCGCCCGCACATCCCGCTGCTGATCGCCGCCCACCGGCCACGGATGATCCGCATCGCCGCGCGCTGGGCGGACCAGTGGGACACGTTCCCGGAGCTCGCGGGCGCGGCCACGGATGGCGTCACGACCAGCGTGGAGGAGCGCATGGCGATGCTCGACGCCGCGTGCGCGAAGGTCGGTCGGGACCCGGGCACGATCCGGCGCTCGGTCTGGGGCACGCCGGACACCGTCGCGAGCGAGGCCGCCTACGAGGCGTTCGTCCGCCGCCACCTGGCGCTCGGCTTCACGGACATCTCGGTGGTGCCCCGCGGCGTGCCGGAGGCGCGGCTGCGCCGCATCGCCACGGAGGTCATCCCGGCGCTGCGCGAGGAGTTCAGGACGCGGCGGGGGCCTGGCTGGGCGGCTCGCTCGGCGGGGCCGTAGGAGGCTCGCTCGGCGGGGCCGTCGGCGGGACCGGCGTGGGTGGAGGCGGCGCGGTCGGCGCGGCCGTCGGCGGCTCCGTCGGGACGTCGGTCGGCGAAGGCTCCACGGACGGCTCCGTCGACGCGGACTCGGACGGCGACGGGCACACGACCGGCGGGGCGAGCGGGTCCACGGATGCGAGAGGATCGATCGACGCCAGCGGGTCGATGGACGCGCAGGGATCGATCGAGGCGCTCGGGGAGGGCGACGCGCACCCGCCGCCCGACCCGACGAGCGGGCCCCAGGACTTGCCGTACGGCGTGAACCCGCCGTTGTAGAAGTACGCCGTGCGCGTGCCCTCGGGGCCGCCGCGGACGCCGGCGCCCTTCTCCGCGCGGGCCATCCAGCCGCGGTCGGCCTTCATCCAGCTGTCGTGCTGGTCTTCGAAGCCGGCCGTCGAGAGGACCGCCATGCCGCAGCGCTGGTCCGCCGGCAGCCCGCCCTGGGGTGCCGTGCCCGCCAGGAACAGCTCGTTGACGCTCTTGCCGCCCGCGGCCACGAGCCCCGTCCACGGGTCGACCGCCGTCGTGACGAGGCCGTCCGGCAGCTTGAAGCCGTTGATCGACCAGCCCTCGGTGGCCTCCTGGAGGAAGCCCTGCCAGACGTAGGTCGTGACGTCGATGGAGAACAGCGGCGAGGACGGCGTGCTCACGAACGAGTTGTCGGAGTTGCCGTTCCAGGCGCCCACCGCGAGCGCGAACTCGCCATCGGCCCGCTCGGCCTTGCTCGGCGCGCCGATGTAGCCGTAGGCGCTGAGGTCGCGGGCGTCGTTGTTGGTGCCCGTCTTGAGGGTCGCCGGTCGCCGCCGGTTGCCCTCCATGATCCTGAACGTGCCCCAGAACGGGTTCTGCTTGGGGTCCGTGTTGCCGGCGAGGATGTCGGTGACGATACCGGCGGCTCCCGCGTCGATGGCCTGGACCGGCTTGGGAGCGCTGGTCGATCCGAGGACCTCGCTGCCCTGCCCGTCGCTCACGGAAACGATCGTCGTCTGGTAGACGAGCTTGCCCGCGTTCGCCAACGTCCCGTAGGCACGCACGAGGTCCTTCGTGTGGACCTCCTCGGTCCCGAGCGCGAACGCCGGCCCGGCGTCGACCTCGCCGTCGCGGAAGGCGACGCCCATCGCCTCGGCAGTCTCCTGGACGGTCGCGTTGCCGATGACGGTCGTCGCCTTCACGGCCGGGATGTTGAGCGAGAACATCAGCGCGTTGCGCACGCGGACGGGGCCGCGCTCGAGGTTGTCGGCGTCGGTGGGGGTGTAGCCGCCCCCAAAGTCAGTGACGACGTCCATGAACATCGATGCCGCGGTGATCTTCCGGGTGTCGATGCCGCTCGCGTAGACCACGGGCTTGAACGCCGAGCCGGGCTGGCGCCAGCCATCCGCCAGGACGTCGAAGCGGGGCTGGAACTTCTTGGTCCCCTTGGTCGCGGTCTGGTCCGCGGAGCCCTGGTAGGCCACGATCTCGCCCGTCTGGTAGTCCATCGCGATCAGCGCGCCGTTGCGCACGTTCTTGGTGCGCAGCTTGCTCATCCACGGCTCCCAGGTCAGCCCGAGCGCCTTCGCGGCGGCCTTGGGGTTCTTCGCCTTGGGGACGATCGCCGCCGCCTTGACCCACTTCTCGGCGAGGCCCTGCATCCGCAGGTCGAGCGAGCTCGTGATCTCGAGGCCGCCGGCCTCCAGGAGCGGGCACGTCTCGGCGTCCTCGCCGCAGAGGCGAACCGTCAGCTCGCGGCGCACCTGCCACACGAACTGGGGCACCCTCCACTGGGTCGAGCGCTGCGCCGCGAGGATGACCTTCGAGGCCTTCGCGGCCTCGTAGTCGTCCTGCCCGAAGGTGCCCTTGGTGAGCGGCGTGCCGCCCGACTCGGCCATCATGTCGAGCACGGCGTTGCGGCGGAGGACGATCTTCGTGTCGGCCGGGACGACGAGCTGGGTCTCCTCGCAGGTCTCGGGATCCGCGGCCGGGTCGACGCACTCGATCTCGGCGTTCTGCACCAGGTCATAGGAGGACGGGGCCTGCGGGAGCGCGGCGATGATCGCGGCCTGGGCTAGCGTGAGGTCCTTGAGCTCGACCCCGAAGTACTCGCGCGCCGCGGCCGCGACGCCGTACGACTCGTTGCCGTAGTAGTTCTGGTTGAGGTACGCCGCCATGATCCGCTGCTTGCCCTCGACGCCCGGGTACGCCTGGGTCACGCGGATCGACTGGATGATCTCGCGCAGCTTGCGGCTCGCCGTGACGTCCGTCTCGGCGGTGCTCTCGACGTTGAGGAGGCGCTGGCGGACGAGCTGCTGGGTGATCGTCGAGGCGCCGCGGACGCGGCCGCGGAGCGCGTCGAGGCCGGCGGCGGCGATGCCGGCCGGGTCGAAGCCGGAGTTTTCCCAGAAGGTGCGGTCCTCCACGGCGGTCGTGGCGTCGACCAGGACCTCCGGGATCTCGGAGAAGGCGACGACCTCGCGGTTGAACTCCCCGAACCGCGCCAGCTCGACGGTCTTGTCGCGGTCCCACACGATCGACTGCTCCGGCAGCTCGATGGTCTCGAGCCGCAACGGCTCCGGGAGACCATTGGCGAGCGAGGAGTAGGTCGTCACGGCGAAGGCGGCCCCTGCCAGCCCGAGGGCGGCCAGCGCGGCGAACAGCACCAGACCCATGGTGGCGGCCACGCCGATGCCGCTGCGGCGCCCCTTGCGCGGGCGTTCGTCGGGGTAGGCGTGGCCGTTCGGGTCGTCGTGCATCGCTCGGAAGTGTGCGGCGGAACGGCGGATCGTGCCAGCGCGGATGCGTTGTGGCTCGCGGGGGGCGCTTGCGGCGATCGGTCAGCCGCCGGCGCCGTGCCACAGCGCGTCCCATGCCGCCGCTTCGTGGAGGGCCGCCAGGGCCGCCTCGCGGGCCGCGTGCAGGTCCTTGGCTGCCGCGCGGGCCGCGGCCTCGTCGACGATCAGGAAGGCCACCGCGTCGCCCGGCGACAGCTGCCCCAGCGACGCCCGGTCCGCCGCGATCACGACCGCGACCACCGGGTAGCCGCCGGTGGGCTGATGGTCGACGAGCAGGACGATGGGCCGCCCGTCCGACGGGACCTGGACGGTCCCCGCGAGCACGCCATGCGAGGCGAGCTCCTGTGGACGGGCGCCCGGGAGAGGGTCACCGGAGAGCCGGAGGCCGATCCGGTCGCTCGCCTGCGCGACGGTCCAGCGGGTGGCCGCCAACGCCGCGAGGGTGCCCGCGCCGAGCAGGCCGACGTGCGGCCCGGGCAGCACACGCAGCGGGACGTCGTCGAGCGAGGGCATCGTGCTGGTCCAGTGGGTGCCCGGGCGGTGGGCGGCAGCAGCCAGGGCGTCGTCGGCCTCCGCGGCGAGGACGTCGCCCGCCCGGAGTGCACGGCCCTCCACCCCGCCGAACCCGGCACCGAGCGCGGTCCCGCGGCCGCCGAGGACGCCCGGGACATCGATGCCGCCCGGCAGCGCGAGGTAGGCGCGGCAGCCCGCCCGACGACCCCGTTCGGGCGGCACGCCACCCTCGAAGGCGAGGGTCTCGCCCTGCGCGAGGTGGAACGTGCTCCCGGTCGAGACGGCCCGGCCCGTCTCGTGGACGCGTGCCCCCAGGTCTGCGCCGGCGAGCGAGAGTGTGACCGCGCGGCGCGCACCGACGATCGCACCCGCGAGGGTCAGCTCCAGCGCGGCGGCGTCGGGCACGTTGCCCAGGAGCAGGTTCGCGACCGCCAGCGCGTCGGGGTCCGCGGCGCCTCCCCGGGTGATTCCCAGCGCGCCGAGGCCCGGCCGGCCGCCGTCCTGCACCGTCGCGAGGAGGCCGGGCTCGTGGACCTCCAGGCAGGGACCGCCGCCGCTCATCGGGGCGTGAACCGGACGCGGTCGCCGGGCCGGAGGAGCACCGGCGGGTCCACCGCAGGGTCGAACAGCGCGACGTCCGTCCGGCCGAGGAGCCGCCAGCCGCCCGGCGAGGTGGCGGGGTATGCGGCGGTGAGCCGGTCGGCGATCGCCACGCTGCCGCCGGGCACCCGGGTCCGCGGCGTCGCGAGGCGGGGGAGGGCCAGCGCGTCCGGTAGCTCGCCGAGGTACGCGAAGCCCGGGCCGAAGCCCAGGAACAGGACCTCGTAGGTCGTGCCGGCGTGCAGGTCGATGACCTCGTCCTCGCCCAGGCCGGTCGCGGTGGCGACGCCCGCGAGGTCCGGCCCGTCCTCGCCGCCATAGCGAACCAGGATGACGTGCTCGCGGGCGTCGGACGGGGGCGGGGGATCAGCGGGCAGGGCCGCGAGGAGCGGCGCGAGGAGGCGGGTCACCTCGCCCGTGTCGGTGGCGGACGGGTCGAACGGGACGAGCACGGACGCCGCTCCCGGGACCGGCGCGCCGAGGCGGGGATCGCCCGCACGGAGCGCCCCGATCGCGCGGGCGAGCGCCTGGGCCCGCCGCGCCGCGCGGATGCCGGCGGGCTGGCGAAGGTCGGCGAGCACCGCGTCGTCGCCGAACGGGAGGATCGCCGCGTCAGCCGGGGGCACGGATGTCGACGCCCGCGGCGAGCAAGGCGTCCCGGACCGCGCGTGCCCGCGCCGCCGCACCGGGCAGATCGCCGTGGACGCAGAGCGTGTCCGCACGGACGGCCAGCGCCGAGCCGTCCGAGGCCGTCACCACGCCGCGCACGATCGCCAGCGCCTGCGCCGCGGCGGCCGCCGGGTCGTCCAGCACGGCGCCCGGCAGGTGCCGCGAACGCAGCGAGCCGTCGGGCTCGTACCCGCGATCCGCGAACGCCTCCTCGGCGACGGAGAGCCCCGCCTCCCGACCGGCGTCGACCAGCGCGGACCCGGCCAGCCCCACCAGCACGAGCGAGGGTGAGAAGCGGCGCACGGCCCGCGCGATCGCCGCCGCCGCCTCGGGGTCGTGTGCCGCCCGGTTGTAGAGCGCGCCGTGGGCCTTCACGTGGCGCAGCTCGATGCCGGCGGCGCGCGCGAACGCCGCCACCGCGCCCACCTGGTACAGCACGGTCGCCTCGATCTCGGCGGTGGATAGCGCCATCGCCCGGCGCCCGAATCCCGCGAGGTCCGGGTAGCCGGGGTGCGCACCGATCGCGACGCCCACCCGCGCCGCGAGCGCGATCGTCCGCTCCATCACGACAGGGTCGCCGGCGTGGAGCCCGGCCGCGACGTTGACCGACGAGACGAGCGGGATCAGCGCCTCATCCTCGCCCAGGGACCAGGCGCCCAGCGACTCGCCGACGTCCGCGTTGAGATCGATGCGCACCGGTCGCTCCTCCGTCAGGAGGCGATCCTACCTCGCAGGCACCGGCGGACGGACGCCGGAGACATCCGGCCTGCCCCAGCCGAGCGCCTCTTGGGGAAATCGAACGAGCCGTCCGCAATCCCAGTGGACGGCTCGTTGCTGCTTCTGCGCCCGATGGCGGCGGCCACCGCCCGCAGGACTTCCCGTGGCTCGCGGGACGGTCCGGGTCAGGCGCGTACCCTACGACCGCGCGAGGGCCCCGAGCAACCGATCCACGAAACCGGCCTGCGCGGGGTTGAGCCGGCGGCGGGCCTCAGCAGGGTCCGCCCAGAGCACGCGGTCGATCTCCGGGACGGAGATCCGGCGCCCGGACTTGGGCGGCCACTCGACCTCCGCGCGCATGCTGTGGATCAGCGCCGGGTCGAGGTCGCCCTCCACCGCATAGGCGTGCACGACCTTGCCGGAGCGCATGCGGACCTCGCCGAGGTCGATGGTGGGGCCGTCGGGCGGGAGGTGCCCGGTCTCCTCCTCGAACTCGCGGCGAGCCGTGGCGAGGAGGTCCGTCTCGCTCTCCAGCGGGGCGCCTTTCGGCAGCGACCAGGATCCGGCGTCGCGGCGCGCCCAGATGGGGCCGCCGGGGTGGGCGACCAGGACCTGGACGTCATCACCGGTGCGTCGGTAGAGCAGCAGTCCGGCGGACAGCTTGACCATGGGCGACCCCTGGGCAGACGAGGCGCACACGAAAGCGCCCGAAGGAACCGTAGGGCACCCACACGCCCACGACATTGCCAAGCAAGCTCGGCCCTGTCGCAGCGGCTCCGGTCACCTCCGCCTCGTCCACCTCGCGGCGTCCGTGGCGGCGGTCCGGGGACCCGGTCCGATCATCGCTGACCGGTCCGGCGTTGGTACCACCGGCCCCTTCGGGCAAACCGAACGATATCGGGCGGGGCCTGGGGTGGGAACCGGGTTGTCCACGAGATTCGCGGGATGGGGAGCGGAGTTGTCCACGATTCGGCACGGTCGTGGACAACCTGTGGACAGGTCGTCGCCCGGCGCGATCAGTCGTCGGCGACGACGCCCCGCGCTGGCCCGGCGGGGGACACCTCGTGGTGGCGCAGACAACGCGCCTCGTACGTCTCCACGGCCCGGCCGTCGAACCCGCCGATGACGATGAGCGGGTCGTCGATCGCCGCCGGCCGCCCGCCGACCAGGCGCTGCGTGCGGGTCGCGGTCTCGCCGCAGACGACACAGATCGCGGTCAGCATCGTGATCTCGTCGGCCATCGCGAGCAGGGTGGGCATCGGCCCGAACGGGCGCCCGGCGAAGTCCGTGTTCAGGCCGCTCGCGATGACGTGGCGGCCGCTCTGGCGCAGCGTGTCCACGACCGATGCCAGGGTCGCGTCGAAGAATTGCGCCTCCTCGATCCCGATCAGGTCCACGTCGCGCTCGCGTGCGAGCGACAGGATCCCCACGGGCTCGCCCTTGGACACCTGCACCGACGGGTAGCGGGCCTTGCTCCGGCTCTCTGCGTAGTCGCCGGGCGTCCGGTCGTCCACGTCGGGGCGGACGAGGAGGATGCGCCGCTTTGCGATCTCGGCGCGGCGGAGGAGGCGGAGCAGCTCGTCGGTCTTGCCGGACGACATGCAGCCGGCGATGACGTGGAGCCAGGGATCGGCACGGTAGAGCACGACCCGAATCTACCGGCTCGCGACCCTGTTGGGGAGCGGTCGTCGCGCACTTGCACCGTCGCCCGGGTCCCGCGGCGGCGCATTCCACCTCGCGGCCGCATCATGTGCCGATGAGCGCCTCCCGAACCGGCCGCCGGGGCGGTCCCGCTGGCTCCGACCCCGGGGCCGGCGTTCGCACCGCCCGCATCCTCGCCGCCGAGCGTCGCATCGGCTACGTCGCGCACGCCCTCGACGACCTCGTCGCGATCCCGGGCACGAAGAGCCGCATCGGGCTGGACCCGATCATCGGCCTCGTCCCGTTCGTCGGCGACGTCGTCACGAGCCTGGTCGCGATGTGGATCGTGCTCGAGGCAGCGCGCTTCCGGCTGCCCGGCATCGTGATGGTCCGGATGATCCTCAACGCGACCTTCGACTTCGTGTTCGGGCTCGTCCCGTTCCTGGGCGACCTGTTCGACCTTGGGTTCAAGGCGAACATCCGGAACCTCGAGCTGTTCCACGAGCACGCGGTGGACCCGGGTGCGGACACGAGCGGGTCGTGGGCGTTCGTGGCGGGGATCGCGGCGATCTTCGTCGCGATCATCTGGCTCGGGTTCCAGCTCCTGGGCCGGCTGCTCTCGGCGATCTTCGGGGGCTGAGTTGCCGGGAGCCCGTGATCCCCGGCGCCCGTCCGGCCCGTTACGCCGGCACTCCTCCCGGCTCGTGATCCGTGCTCTCCCGCGCCCCCTCGACCCGTGATCCCCCTATGCATCAGATCCGGGTGGCTGCTGCACAGCTCATGCGCTGAGCGCGCGGAATCCGGGCTGAGCCCTGCGTGAGCACTCCCGATTCGATCCACAGAAGACTCGCGGAGCTGGGCAGGGGCTTTGGGTGGGGCCGAGGGCCGACGGTCGCCGCGTGTGGGCTGAGCGTGGGCCCGAGGGCCGGCACGGGCCCGCACACCCCGCCCGGGGGTAGCCTTGCCCCGTGAGCGCGATCCTCGTCGAGGGCCTGACCAAGCACTACGGGCACGTGCACGCCCTCGAGGGCGCGACCCTGGAGGTGCGGTCGGGCGAGATCTTCGGCTTCCTCGGCCCCAACGGGGCCGGCAAGTCCACCCTGATCCGCCTCCTGCTGGGCTACCTGCACCCCACGGCGGGGCGGGGGAGCGTGCTTGGGCTCGACATCGTCCGCGACAGTGTCGCCATCCGCGGGCGCATCGGCTACCTGCCGGGCGGGATCGCGCTCGACGACGGGCTCACGGGCCTGCGTGCGCTCGACGATCTCGCCGCGCTCTCCGGTCGGCCGCCGATCCGGCGCGACGCCATCTGCGCGAAGCTCGAGCTCACCGACCGCGTGCTCCGCCGCCCGATCCGCGACTACTCGCGGGGCATGCGCCAGAAGGTCGGCATCGTGCAGGCGCTCCAGCATGACCCGGAGCTCGCGATCCTCGACGAGCCGTCCGAGGGGCCAGCCTGGATGATCATCGCGGCAGTCTATCCGGCATCGGCGGACGGTCGGAGTCTCGATCGGACCTCGCCAGGAAGTGCCGTTGACATCAGATGCGTCGCTCGATAGCATCGCGCATCATGGCACGAACCACGCTTGATCTGGACCCGAGTGTGATGCAGTCACTGCGCGAGCGCGCCAAGCGCGAAGGCAAGAGCATGGGCCAGGTCGCGTCAGAGACGCTCGCCGCGGCGTTCGCCAAAGGGCCGGTCGCAGATCCGCCCTTCGAGTGGAAGACCTATGACATGGGTTTGCCATTGATCGACCTTGAAGACAAGGACGCGCTCTACCGGATCCTGGACGGCGAGGAGTGAGCGTCTCGGTCGACGCGAACATCCTCATCTACGCAGCCAATGTTCGAGATCCGATGCACGGAACGGCACGCGCCCTGGTCGAGCGGCTGTCCGCGGGGCCCGATCTGCTCTATCTGTTCTGGCCGACGATCCTGGCCTACCTCCGAGTCACGACCAACCCGCGGGCGCTCCAGGAGCCGCTCCCGTCCAGGCAAGCGATCGAGAACGTCGAGGGACTGCTCCGACTGCCAAACGTCGTGACTCCCGCGGAGGGATCGACATTTTGGAGCACGTATCTCGCCTCTGGCGGTCGTGACTCCCGCGGCAATTCGGTCCCTGACACGCATCTGGCGACGCTGATGCGCGAGAACGGGGTTCGGATCCTGTACTCCCGCGATCGAGATTTCCGACGGTTCGACTTCCTCGAGGTCCGCGATCCGTTCAGCCATCAGATCAACGAGAGGGCCCCATGAAGCGAGAGACCCAGTGCGTCGTCATCGGTGGTGGCGTGGTCGGCGCCAGCGTCCTGTATCACCTGACCAAAGCCGGCTGGACGGACGTCATGCTCCTGGAGCGACGTGACCTGACCGCCGGTTCCACCTGGCACGCCGCGGGCGGGATGCACACGCTCAACGGCGACCCCAACGTGGCCCGGCTCCAGCAGTACACGATCAAGTTGTACGAGGAGATCGAGCGGGTCAGCGGGCAGTCATGCTCCATCCACCTGCCGGGCGGCCTGATGCTGGCCGACACGGAGGTCCGGATGGACTTCCTGCGGATGGCCGTCGCGCGCGGCCGGTACCTCGGGATGGACATGGACCTCATCTCGGCAAAGGAAGCGCAGGACCTCTTCCCGCTGCTGGATCCGCGGTACTTCGTCGGGGCGCTGTACGACCCGGTCGAAGGGCACGTCGATCCGTCCGGCGTCACGCGCGCCTATGCGAAGTGCGCCCAGATGGCCGGCGCCGAGATCCACCGGAACACCCCGGTGGTGGGCCTGTCGCAGCGCCCGGACGGCACGTGGGATGTCGAAGTCGAGAGTGGCGACACCATCCACACGGAGCACGTCGTCAATGCCGGCGGCCTATGGGCGCGCGAGGTCGGGCGGATGGTCGGCCTGGAGTTGCCGGTCCTGGCCATGGAACACATCTACCTGCTGACCGAGGACATGCCCGAGGTCGCCGCGCACGTGGCGAAGACCGGCAACGAGATGCCGATGACGCTTGATTTCGGGGGCGAGATCTATCTCCGCCAGGAAGGCGGGTCCATGCTCATGGGC
>JANNHX010000057.1:0-1905 GCA_031404615.1 Chloroflexota bacterium | reverse complement strand
ACGCACCCTCGTCCACGTCCATGACCACGGCCTCGCGCGTCCGGGTCGCGCCTCGTCGAAGGACGTCGGTGATGAGGTCCCCCGCGGCGCGGGGGTTCACGGCGAACACGGCGGAGTGGATCTTCACGCCCGCCGGCACGGCGACGACCGTCAGGCCGGCCGCCCGGGCAGAACGGACACCCTGGCGACGTAGGTAGCGATGCTCGGGTCGGGTGACCGCTCGACCGTGGCGGTCCGATCGTCGTCCGTCATGACGTGGCCGCGCCGCGCGAGGAGCCGCGCTTCCGCTCGACCCCAGCCGGGCTCGCTGTCCACCAGCAGACCGTCGAAGTCGAACACGGCACCCAGGAAGCGGCCTGGGAGCACGAGGTCACCCGGTGCCACGAGGGAAGGCCACCCGATACATGGCCCGTCGGCCGCGGCCAGTGGTGACCGCGACATGCCCCTCGAACGCACGGTTGAGGTCCTCGTCGTCGGTGTCGACCAGCAGGGGCCGGCCCCCGAGCGCCGCGAGCTTGTCCGCCGTGGCCACCACGGTGACCCGTGCGATCCCTACCGCCCGGATCACCAGCGCGCTGATCTGCTGGTTGCCGCGCCCGAACAGGTACCCCTGGCCGCCAATGGGGGTGACGATGATCTGCGCAGGCCGGCCTGCTCCCAGATCGTCCAGCAGCTGCCGCTCTCCCACGTCGGCGACGACCAGGCGTCCGTCGCGAACGATGACCACGCCCACGAGCGTTCCCTCGAAGCCGAGCCGGCGGGCGATCCGGCGGATGGTCGTTCCCGGGCCGAGGACGTAGGTGGTCCCGGGCTCCATCTCGTCGACGACCGCCGCGGCCAGGAGGTCCGCGGCGACATCCTCGCTCCGGCTCCGCACCTTGCCGGCCTGAACCAGCCGAGCATCGTCGGGCACGCGCAGGTACCCGTACAGGCGGGTCGTCAGGCGTCCGTCGCGGTACGCACCCTCGTCCACGTCCATGACCTCGGCCTCGCGCGTCCGGGTGGCGCCTCGTCGAAGGACGTCGGCGATGAGGTCCCCGGCGGCGCGGGGGTTCACTGCGAACACGGCTGAGTGGATCTTCACCCCCGCCGGCACGGCGACGACCGGCACCGCGTCCCCCACGGCCTCGTGGACATCGCGGGCGGTCCCGTCCCCACCGGCGAAGACCAGCAGGTCCACCCCCGCCTTGAGCATCGCCCGAGCCGCCCGGCGCGTGTCCTCCGGGGATGTCGTGGCCGGGGATGCGGGCCGGTGGATGATCTCGGCCGGGAGTCCGGCGGCGGCCGCCGAGGCCTCGCCCATGTCGCCCCCACATGTCAAGACACGGACCTCGATCCCGGCCCGCACGACCTCCTCCAGCGCCACCGCGGCACGCTCGCCAGCGTGCGGGATCGCCCCCAGGTCACGGGCGCGACGAACGATCTCCTTCCCGTCGGTGCCCTTGAGCCCGACGCTGCCCCCCAATCCCGCGATGGGGTTGACGATCAACCCGATGACCTTCGTCATCGAGCCCGGTTGCATCTGGTGGGCGCCCGGGGCGCGCCAACCTGCCGGATCACCTCCCGGCCGTGTCCTGGAGCGCCTCGAACGCCTGCCAGGTCATCGCTGGCTTGAAGCCCTCACGCACCGGCGCGCCGGCCGTGCTGTTGTGGGGCGCGCCGGCGAAGATCCCGGGGTTGTCGTGCGCCTCGTCGACCACGCGTCCCAGGACCTCGGCGAACTCGTCGAGCTCCTCGAGCGACGCGCTCTCGGTGGGCTCCAGCGTGAACGGCTCCGGGATCAGCCACGGGTGGTGGCTCGAGAAGTAGCCCTGCACGCCGTAGTCGATCATGCGGTCATGGACGCTGGTGGTGTGGATGCCCGTCTCGCTGGACATCTCCTCCCAGCTGTAGCGCGCCTGCTCC
>JANNHX010000056.1:0-2947 GCA_031404615.1 Chloroflexota bacterium | reverse complement strand
GCCGCCGCGTGATGTGGGACATCGTCCGGGACCTCGTCGGCGACGGGGTCACGATCCTGCTCACGACGCAGTACCTCGAGGAGGCGGACCGGCTGGCAAACCGGATCGCGCTGCTCGACGGCGGCCGGATCGTCGCTCAGGGCACGCCGGCGGAGCTCAAGCGGCTGGTTCCCGGCGGGAGCGTGCGGCTGGAGTTCGGCTCGGAGGCGGATCTCGACCGGGCCGCCGTGGCGCTGGGCGCGGGCACGCGCGATGACCAGGGGCTCGCGCTCGAGGTCCCGGGCGACAGCGGCGTCCACGCGCTGCGCGCGCTCCTGGACCGCCTCGACGACGCATCGGTCGAGGTCAACGGCCTGTCCGTTCGGCCGGTCGACCTCGACGACGTCTTCCTCTCGCTCACCGGCCGCTCGGACGGCCAGGAGGTTCCGCGATGACCGCCATCGCCTTCGTCGACTCGGGCACGATGCTCCGCCGGGTCCTGCGCCGGATGCGGCGCTACCCATCGCTCACCCTGTTCGTGGCCGGGATCCCGGTCGTGCTGATGCTGCTGTTCGTCTACGTGTTCGGCGGGACGCTTGGTGCAGGCCTGCCGGGTGCCACGGCGACCCAGGGTCGCGAGGCGTACATCGCGTACGTCGTCCCCGCGATCCTGCTGATGGCCGTCGCGGGTGCCGGGCAGGGGACCGCGATCTCGGTCGCGATGGACATGACGGCGGGGATCATCGCCCGCTTCCGGACGATGGCGATCGCGCGCTCGGCGGTGCTGGCCGGGCATGTGCTCGGCAGCGTCGTCCAGTCGCTGCTCGCCGTGCTGATCGTGTTGGTCGTCGCCGTGCTGATCGGCTTCCGTCCGACGACGGGTCCCGCGGAGTGGCTGGCGGCGGCGGGCCTGGTGGTGCTCGTGGCGCTGGCGATGGGCTGGCTGACGGTGGGTATGGGGCTGGTCTCGGACTCCGTCGAGACCGCGAGCAACATCCCGATGATCCTGTCCCTGCTGCCGTTCCTGGGCTCGGGGTTCGTCCCTACCGCGTCCATGCCGGAGCCGCTGCGCTGGTTCGCGGAGCACCAGCCGTTCACACCCATGAACGAGGCGCTCCGCGCGCTGCTGCTGGGCACGCCGATGGGCAACAGCCTGGTCGTCGCCGTGGCGTGGTGCGTCGGGATCTCGGTCCTGGGCTACGTGTGGTCGACTCGCCTGTACGAGCGGCTGCCCGCTCGGCCGGCCGGATGAGCGGGTCACGGAGCCCTCTACCGCGAGGTCGCGCCTGAGCGAAGTCGCCCGCGTCCACCGTCGCCAGCTCCTTGCCCGCGTCTGCGAGCGTCGCGACGATCGCCACGGTGGTCCGCCAATATCACCTGAGGCAGCGACACGCTGAGCGTGGCGGGGCCCTTGGCAGACAGGGGTGCCGCCGCTCGAGGCCACCGAGGCAACCAGGGCCCCAGGGGCACGACTGCCCGTGGTCAGAGAGCCGGAGCGTCGCGCGGGGCAGCCACCGTGACCAGTCCGGCCAGTCGCTCCTCGTCCAGGATCTTGATCCCGCCGCTGCGTTCGCGTTTCACGAGACCGTCGGCCTCCAGCTCACGCAGAGCCCGGTACATCATCCCGCGGCTGGCACCGATCATGGCCGCAAGGTCGGTTCGCTGCGCGACGGGATGGGGCGTGTCGAAGATTGCCTTCCCGTACCGCGTGAGAATGGCGGCCATCCGCCCGCGTGCACTCTCGAACGACCGCTCATCGAGCCGCATGTTGAGGACCACCGTGAAATCCGACGACTGGTCAAGGAGGTCAACGGCCAGCCCGGCGTCCTGTAGTGCGAGCCCTCGCACGAATCGCGGATCCCATGTCGCCCAAGTCCCGTCGCTCAGGGCGACCAACTCGTAGAGCGCCTCAGCGCCCGGATCGCTGATCGAATGAATTCCACCAAGATAGCCAGGCCCTGCGATCAGGGCGGCGTACACCTGGCCCGTCTCGGCAACGCGGCGAGCCATGACATGCCCATCGAGCACGACGAAGGGAAACAGCTGGATCCCCCTCGCGTGCAGCAGGTCGCGGCGACAGAAGGTCTGGTGCTGGGCCCCACCCTCCAGGCGACGCACCGTGCTGGCGTCGGCGCCCGGCAGCAGCCGTGCGACACGGAGGCCAACCGACTCGATCGCGCCCATGGAGACCCTCCTTGTGTCCCGCCGATCGTGCTGGGGGAGACCTCGGGAGCGATGTGCACGGAGCGTATGTGCACTATGACATTGCGGGCGCGCGAGGCCGAGGTAGGTTTGGATTGCTCGGCGATTCCGACAGAGCGGCATCAGGATGGTCGGGCTGGGCCTACGGGTCGGACCCGAGGACATGCAGACGCTTCGCGAGCGTCTTCGGCGCAGCGAGGATGACACTTGACAGCCGGTCACCAGGTGAACAGGCAGCAGCCCGGTGCGCGTCGCGCCCTGGTGCTCCACGATCGCCAGCTGGTCGTGGACCTCATCGAGCTGACGCTCAACCACGGCGTGTTCGTCGTCCGGCCGGCGGGCAACCTGGCCGAGGCGGAGGCGATCCTCCACGAGTGGCACCCGGACATGGCCGTGATCGACATGGATCATGACGACAGCACGGGGCTGCTCGTGCGGCTCGGCGCCTTGAGCCGTCTCACGAAGCGGGCGACCCCCGCCCTGGGGCTGACGCGCCGCGGCGACCTCAGGACGAAGCTGCGCGCATTCGACCTCGGGGTGGACGACATCCTGACGATGCCCTTCTCGCCCGAGGAGCTGCTCGCCCGCTCGATCGTCATCACCCGTCGTGCCACAGGAAGCGACCGGCCGATCATCCCCACGATCAGAATTGGCGAGATCGAGATCGACATCCTCACTCGCCAGGTCCGCGCGGGCGACTCGGTGGTCCACCTCTCCGGCATCGAGCAGAGCCTGCTGTACCTGCTGGCCAGCCGCAACGGCCGCG
>JANNHX010000055.1:0-4836 GCA_031404615.1 Chloroflexota bacterium | reverse complement strand
CCCGCCCGTCGTCGCCCGAAATGTGCTCATCGACGAGGACATGGCCAGGGCGATCGACGCGGCCGGCATCGACGAGGTGCTGGTCCGCTCGCCGCTCGCCTGCGAGGCGCGCTACGGCGTGTGCCGCATGTGCTACGGCCGCAACCTCGCAACGGGCAAGATGATCGGCATCGGCGAGGCGGTCGGCATCATCGCCGCCCAGTCCATCGGCGAGCCGGGCACGCAGCTGACCATGCGGACGTTCCACACCGGCGGCGTCGCCGGCCAGGACATCACGCAGGGCCTGCCGCGCGTCGAGGAGCTCTTCGAGGCCCGGATCCCCAAGGGCAAGGCCGAGATCAGCCACATCGACGGCATCGTCGAGGTCCTCAACAGCGAGAACGGCCGCAAGGTCAAGGTGACGAGCCGCGAGGCCTTCGACACCCCGATCGAGCTGTCCGAGGGCGCCGAGCTGCTCGCAGCCGCCGGCGACCTCGTCGAGGCCAACCAGGTGCTGGCCCGCTCGGCGGCCACGGGCGACATCGTCGCCCCGGTCAAGGGCTTCGTCGCCCGTACCGAGCTTGGCGTCGTCGTCCGGGCCGAGGACGTCGTGGAGCGCGAGTACGCGATCCCGCACAGCGCGAAGCTGCTGGTCGACGACGGCCAGGAGATCCGCGCCGGTGACGCGATCACGGACGGCCCCATCAACCCGCAGGAGTACCTCGACACCCGGGGCAAGGATGCCGTCCAGCGGTACCTCGTCCGGGAGGTCCAGAGGGTCTACCGGAGCCAGGGCGTCACGATCAACGACAAGCATGTCGAGATCATCGTCCGCCAGATGCTCAAGAAGGTCCGGATCGACCAGCCGGGTGACCTCGAGCAGCTGCCGACCGAGCTCATCGACCGTCTCGACTTCGAGGACGCGAACAACCGTGTCCTCGCGGAGGGCGGCGAGCCGGCCACCGCGCAGACCGTGCTCCTGGGCGTCACCAAGGCATCGCTGAACACCTCCTCCTTCCTGGCCGCGGCCTCCTTCCAGGAGACCACCCGGGTGCTGACCGAGGCCGCCATCAACGGCGCTCGCGACCACCTGATCGGCCTCAAGGAGAACGTGATCATCGGCAAGCTGATCCCGGCCGGGACCGGCGCGCCGCAGAACATCGCCGCGCTCAAGGAGCGCCAGCGCCGCGCCGCTCTCGAGGCGCTCGCCGGCGAGGCGATCGAGGGTCTCGGCGAGGCGGAGTACAACCCGTTCCTGGAGGACGGCACGCGCTCTGTCGACGATGAGACGGCTGGTCTCGCCCTGGCGGCGACCATCGCCGGCAAGGACGAGGAAGAGGCCGAGTTCAACCCGTTCGCAGCCGACGCCGCGACCGGCGGCGAGCCCGAGCCCGTCGCGGACGCCCCCGAGTTCAACCCGTTCCTCGCGGACGCCTCGGAAGAGGGCTGACGCGGGGCGCCCGAGCCCAACCCGACGCCCCGGGCGGCCGCCCGGGGCGTTTGACACTCAATTCGGCCGCTTGTTACACTTCGCGGCCGTGGCCTCGAAGGGGCCCCGATCGCCGTGTGCGTCGGGATCCGGCCCCGAAGAGCTCCGTGCGGTCCCCAACCGGACCTCCGGTACGGGTAGATCCGCCGGTTCGACCACTACTGACAAGACACAACCAACGAAAGGAGCCGCGTCTCCGTGCCGACCATCAGCCAGCTCGTGCGTCACGGGCGGAAGCCGAAGATCTCCAAGGTCAAGGCTCCGGCGCTGCGCAAGAACTGGAACAGCCTGCGCCAGCGCCAGGTGCCGATCCCCGGCGCCCCCCAGAAGCGGGGCGTGTGCCTGCAGGTTCGAACGATGACCCCGAAGAAGCCGAACTCGGCCCTTCGGAAGATCGCGCGCGTGCGGCTCACGAACCAGATGGAGGTCACGGCCTACATCCCGGGCATCGGCCACAACCTCCAGGAGCACTCCGTGGTCCTGGTGCGTGGCGGCCGGGTGAAGGACCTCCCGTCGGTCAAGTACCACATCATCCGCGGAACCCTAGACGCTGCCGGCGTGAAGGATCGCAAGCAGGGCCGCAGCAAGTACGGCACCAAGGTCGCCCAGGCGCCCGGGAAGAAGAAGTAGGATGCCGCGCCGTCAGTCGATCCCCCGCAAGTCCAAGTACCAGCCCGAGTCCACCCGTCCCTCGGACCGGTTCCGCGCCAAGCTGATGCGTGACGGGAAGCAGACCCTGTCGGACCGCATCCTCCGGCAGGCGCTCGCCCGCGCCGAGTTCCAGGCCAAGCGCCCGGGGCTCGAGGTGCTCGAGGCGGCCCTGCGCAACGCCACGCCGATCATCGAGGTCAAGCCTCGGCGCGTCGGTGGCGCCACCTACCAGGTTCCGGTCGAGATCCGGGGCGATCGCCGGCTGTCGCTCGGCGTGCGCTGGCTCGTCCAGGCCGCCCGCAAGCGCAACGGCAAGAGCATGAGCGAGAAGCTCGCCGCGGAGTTCGTCGACGCCATGAATGGGCTCGGCGCAGCGGTGAAGCGGCGCGAGGACACCCACAAGATGGCTGAGGCCAACAAGGCGTTCAGCCACTTCAAGTGGTAAACCGCGCCCGAAAGAGGTAGAGCAACCGTGGCACGAGCCGTTCCGCTCGCACGAACGCGGAACATCGGAATCATCGCCCATATCGACGCGGGCAAGACCACCGTCACCGAGCGGATCCTCTTCTACACGAAGAAGATCTACAAGATCGGTGAGGTCCATGAGGGCGCTGCCACCATGGACTGGATGCCCCAGGAGCAGGAGCGCGGGATCACGATCACCGCGGCTGCTACGACCTGCGCATGGAACGATCACCGGATCAACATCATCGATACGCCCGGGCACGTGGACTTCACCGTCGAGGTGGAGCGCAGCCTGCGCGTGCTCGATGGTGCGGTCGTGGTGTTCGATGGCGTCGCCGGCGTCGAGCCGCAGTCCGAGACGGTCTGGCGCCAGGCCGACCGCTACGGCGTGCCGCGGATCTGCTTCATCAACAAGCTCGACCGCACCGGTGCCAACTTCTGGCGTGACGTCGACATGATCCAGGACCGCCTCGGCGTCAAGCCCGTTCCGATCCAGCTGCCGATGGGGATCGAGGACACCTTCAAGGGCGTCATCGACCTCGTCCGCATGCGGGCGCTGGTCTGGCGCGACGACAAGGGCGACACGTTCGACGACGTCGAGATCCCGGCTGACCTCCTCGAAGAGGCCAAGCAGTGGCGCGAGAACCTGCTCGAGGCCGTGTCCGACGTGGACGACGAGCTCGCCCACAAGTACCTCGAGGGCGAGGAGCTCACCGAAGCCGAGATCAAGCACGGCATCCGCGTGGCCACCCTCGGCTACAAGTGGGTCCCGATCCTCGCCGGATCCGCGCTCAAGAACAAGGGCATCCAGCCGATGCTCGACGCGGTGGTGGACTACCTCCCCTCGCCGCTCGACGTCCCGCCCGTGATCGGCCTCAAGCCGAACTCCGACGTGGAGGTCCTCCAGAGCGTCGATGACAGCGCCAACTTCAGCGCCCTGGCCTTCAAGATCGCCGCGGACCCGTTCGTGGGCAAGCTGGCGTTCTTCCGGGTCTACTCCGGGTCGCTCAAGTCAGGCTCCTACGTCCTCAACGCCAGCAAGGGCAAGAAGGAGCGGATCGGCCGCATCCTCCAGATGCATGCCAACCACCGCGAAGAGATGGACATCGTCTACGCCGGCGACATCGCCGCCGCCGTCGGTCTCAAGGAGACCACCACCGGCGACACGCTGACGGACCCGGATCATCCGGTCATCCTCGAGTCGATGACCTTCCCGGAGCCGGTCATCGAGGTCGCGATCGAGCCCAAGACCAAGGCCGACCAGGACAAGCTGGGCATCGCGCTCCAGCGCCTCGCCGAGGAGGATCCGACCTTCCGCGTCAAGACGGACGAGGAGTCGGGCCAGACCCTGATCGCCGGCATGGGGGAGCTGCACCTCGACGTGCTCGTGGACCGCATGGTCCGCGAGTTCAAGGTCGCGGCCAACGTCGGCAAGCCCCAGGTCGCCTATCGCGAGACCGTCCGCCGCGCCGCGGAGGGCAACGGCAAGTTCGTCCGCCAGACGGGCGGCAAGGGCCAGTATGGCCACGCGGTCATCCGGATCGAGCCGATGGAGAAGGGCGGCGGGTACGAGTTCGTCGACAAGATCGTCGGCGGCACCATCCCCCGCGAGTACATCAAGCCGATCGACCAGGGCATCCGTGAGACGCTCGCATCGGGCATCTACGCGAACGTCCCGATGGTCGACATCAGGGTCACGCTGATCGACGGCTCCTACCACGAGGTGGACTCGTCCGAGATGGCGTTCAAGATCGCCGGCTCCATGGCGGTCAAGGATGCGGTCCGCAAGGCGAGCCCGGTCGTTCTCGAGCCGATGATGCGGGTCGAGGTGACGATGCCCGAGGAGTTCATGGGCGACGTCATCGGTGACCTCAACAGCCGGCGCGGCCAGATCGAGGGCATGGACCCGCGTGGATCGACCCAGGTCGTCCGCAGCGCGGTGCCGCTGTCCGAGATGTTCGGCTACGCCACGGACCTGCGGTCCATGACCCAGGGTCGAGCGAGCTATTCCATGGAGCTCAGCCACTACGCCGAGGTTCCTCCGAACCTCGCGGCCGAGCTCGTCGCCAAGTCGAAGGTCTAACAGGGTCGGCTCGCCCCAGCGCGAGCGAGCAGCACGGGAGTCCAGCCGGCTGGCCAAGAAGAAGTTCGAGCGCACGAAGCCGCATGTCAACGTCGGCACGATCGGCCACATCGACCACGGCAAGACGTCGCTCACCGCGGCGATCACCAAGTACCTCGCTCTCAAGGGC
>JANNHX010000054.1:0-11674 GCA_031404615.1 Chloroflexota bacterium | reverse complement strand
GAAGGGACCTTGCTGGTCCTGGATGGCCGGTGCCGGTACGCCAACCCGACCTTCCTGGGCATGCTGGGCTACACGGCTCGCCAGCTGGGGTTCCTTGAACTGCTCGACGTCCTGCCGCGCGAGGCCTGCAACGAGGCCCTGTGGGAGGTCCTGGAATCGGGCACCGCCGGATCCCAGTCCCTGGGCGAGGCCCGCGAAGGCTGCCTGTCGCGGATTGACGGCAGCGTGGTGGAGTGCGTCCTGACGCTCAATCCGATCATGTTCGGCGGCAAGCCGGGGTCGATCCTCCTGGCCAGGGACGTCGCGCCGCTGCCGACGGCGGTACGTGATGGCAGGTTGGCCCTCGCAGTCCCGGCTGGCATCTTCCGGGCCCTCGCCGCGCGCCGCGGGGTCTTCGTGGATGTCAGCCCGGCCGGACGCGAGCTCATCGCCCAGCTCGGCGCTCCGGATGGCCCCCAGCCGGCCCTGGCCGATTGCTTCGCGGACCCGGGCGACTTCGAGCGTGTCTTTGGGAAGCTGCTTGCCGAAGGCATCGTCACCGACCACATCTTCAGGATCGAGGCCGCCGGCACGGCGCGCTTCATCTCGTTGTCGGCGGCATTGGTGCGTGACGAGCAGGGCCGTCCGGAATACATCGACGGGCTCCTGACCGATGTCACCGCGGCCCGCAACCTGGCGGCCGGGCGCGACGCCCTGATCGAGAAGATGCAGGCCACGCTCCTGTTCCTCCACGAGCCGATCGCCAACCTTGGCCGGGACGCGGTTGTCGTCACCCTGGACACGGCGATCGGGGACGTGGCCCGGCAGATGACCGAGCGCCGGGCGACCGCTTCGCTGGTTGCGAGCGAGTCGGGGGCCATCGTCGGGATCGTGACGGATCACGACCTCCGGGCACGCGCCATGGCGGAACGCAGGGCCCTCACCGAGCCGGCCCACTCCGTCATGAGCGCGCCGCTCATCCGGATCCCCGAGAGCGCGCTCGTGTACGAAGCGCTGATGCGTATGGAGGAGCACGGGGTTCGCCACCTTGCGGTCGAGGACGCGAGCGGGCGAATCGTCAGCGTCATCAACAACAAAGCCCTGATCCAGTTCCCAGGCTACGGGCCGATCGTGCTGTTGCGCGAGATCGCACGCGCGGCAACACCGGAGGATGTCGCCCGATGCTGCGAGCGGGCGTCACCTCTGGCAGGCAGCGTGATGGACACCAGCGCTCGTCCGCGCCACATCACCAGCCTGTTGACGTCGATCTACGACGCGACGACCGAGCGGCTCATCGAGCTGTCCGTGGAAGAGCTCGGCCCACCGCCGGCCGCATTCGCCTTCATCGCGATGGGCAGCCAGGGACGCCAGGAGGTGACCCTGCTGACCGATCAGGACAACGGCATCGTCTTCGCGGCCAGCGGGGACACCGATCCGGAACAGGCCGCGGACTACTTCCTGCGCCTGGGGACGCAGGTCTGCGACGGCCTGCAGCGCGCCGGATTTGCGTTCTGCCGCGGCCGCGTCATGGCCAGCAATCCGAGCTGGTGTCGCTCGGTGCCGGACTGGCTGTCCACCTATACCGCCTGGGTACACAGGGGCGAGCCGCAGGACATCGCCGACCTCAGCGTCTTCCTGGACTTCCGCGTGGTCCACGGGGATGCTGGACTCGTCCACGAGTTGCGCCACCGAATTGACACGACACTGCCGGAGGAGCCGGCCGTCCTGTACCAGCTCGTGCGGAATGCGCTGACCTTCAAGCCGCCCATCCGCCTGCCCGGCAACATCTACCTCGGCGGCGCCGCGGAACACGCGGGTGAGATCGATCTGAAGGACGCCCTGATGCCCATCGTGGCATTCGCGCGGGTATATGCCGTGCGCCACCAGATCATCAGGACGCACACGCTTGAGCGCATCGACGCCCTGGCGGATGGGAACCTCCTCCCGTCATCCAGCCACGACGAGATCACCGCCGCCTACGACTTCCTCATGCAGCTGCGCCTGCAGAGCCAGCTGGCGGCGATCCGGGCGGGGCGACCGCCCACGAGCAGCATCCAGCTCTCGAAGCTCGGTCACACGCAGAGAGAGCTGCTCAGACACACCTTCGCCCAGATCGCAGCGGTGCAGAAGACCATCGGCTACGAGTTCCCGGAAGGAGGCTGACGGCCTGCCCGCACGTCCCATGACCGGGTCTCGTGGGTATCCGGGCTCGGCTGCTCTGGAGCTGGCCCCGGTTAGCACCCGCCGTGATATCTGGGGAGTCGAGCCGGGGAGCGGCACGCGAGCCGGGTCGTCGTCGCTACGTCCCGGAGATCGCCGTGAAGGCGTCCTGGAGCTCCTGGTCCGTCGCGATCCCCTCGAAGGAGCCGCGCACGATGCCCGTCCCGTCGACGGCGAAGATCCACGGCTCGGACAGGATGCCCCACTCGTCCACCGCCGCGACCGACTGCAGCTGGCTGTTCGCGTCGAGGACCGGCTGGAGGCGGCCCTCCGTCCAGGTCATCTGGTATGGCTCGACGTTGATGAACGCGATGTCGGAGGGCGCGCCCGCGGCGGCCTTCTTGACGCGCTCGAGGGTGGGGCCGCACTGCGCGCTCTGGCAGAACGCCGGCGTCGCGAACACGAGCACGAACGGCGTGCCGGCGGCGATCGCGTCGGCGACCGACAGCTGATAGAAGGCCGGGTCGGGGTTGATGTCGGTGCTGATCCTGCCCAGGTCGCCGCCGACGTCGGATGCCTTGGGTGTCTTCGAGGCGGGCGCCGCCTCACCGATGTCGACGACCGGCAGCTCCTCCTGGACCTGGAACGCGACGCCGATGGCCTCCTGCGGGCTGTCCGGCGCCTGGGTGACGAAGATGGCCTTCCAGTCGCCGGCCTGCGGGAACACGGTGTGCATGACGTACTCGCCGCGCGACCCCTCGATCGCCCACACGAACTCGGCCGCGACCGCCGCGCCGGGTTCCGTGGAGCCGGGGGCGATGAACGCGACCTGGGCCGTGCGGTCCGGCGACGCCGCCGGGAGGTTGCCTGCGCTGTCGAGGAACGAGAAGACGAAGCGCGCCGGGCCCTTCTCCTGCTGGCCGATGAGCACCGGGATGACCGACGGGCTCCCGGGCCCCGAGGAGGCCCCCGCGGCCCCCGAGGGGCCGGCGGTGGGCACGGCCACGGACCAGCCCGGGTCCACGGTCGTCGCGCCGTCGCCGCACGCGCCAACCGCCAGCGCGGCGGACACGGCGAGGGCGACGATGCGGGCGGCGGGGACGAGGGTGGGTCGACGCATGCGATGAGCGTAGCGGGACCGCCCGAGATGCGCCTCGGACGCCCTCGGAACCCGAGGAGGGCCAGGGATCGCGCCGGTTCGCTCCAGGTCGAGGCTGGGTAGAATGTCGCCCTGCGTTCCGCCCGGCCCGAGCGCCCCTTGCCCCGCGCACCCTCGAGGACGACCGCACCACCCGTGACCCGCTTCCAGAAGCTCGCCATCGCGACGGTCATCGCGACGGTGCTCCTCGTCACCGTGGGCGTCATCGTGCGAGCCACGGGCTCAGGCATGGGCTGCCCGGACTGGCCGCTCTGCTACGGCCAGCTCATCCCGCCGCCGGACGACCCCAAGGCCTGGTGGGAGTGGATCCACCGCACGATCGCCGCCGTCATCGGCTTCCTGATCCTCGGCGTCGCCTTCCTCGCCTGGAAGGACCACCGGGACCGCCGGTCGATCCTGTGGCCGAGCCTCGCCGCCGTCGTCCTCGTGGGCTTCCAGGCGTGGCTGGGCCGCGAGACCGTGCGCATGAACAACTCCGGGGACTCCGTGACCGCCCACCTCGCGGCCGCGATGTCGCTGCTCGGGATCCTCGTCTACGTCACCGTCCGCGCCTTCTACCCGGCCCGGCTCCCGCTCCGCGGCGGCTCGCAGCGCTTCACGCTGCTCGCGGTTCTGACCGCGGCCGTGCTGTTCGTGCTGCTCCTGTTCGGGTCCAACGTCACGGCGCGGGACGCAGGGCTCGTGTTCCCGGACTGGCCACTCATGAACGGCACCGTGCTGCCGATCCAGCAGGGCATGGACGAGCGGGTCCGCGGCCTGTATGAGGCGCACATCCTCCACCGCTACGTCGCGGCGTTCGTGCTCGTTGTCGTGTGGGTGACGTCGTTCGTCGCCTGGCGGACCCAGCGCCACCGCCCGACGGTCTTCTGGCTCGCCTGCGCGATGGGCATCCTCTACCCGGTCCAGGTCGTGATGGGCGGCCTCCAGGTCTTCACCCGGCTCGCCGATTGGACGCAGACGCTGCACGTCGCGCTCTCCGCGCTGCTGTGGGGCCTGTCCGTCGCCCTCGCGACCACCGCCTACTACGAGGCCCGCGTCGCGGCGTCCAAGGGCTCGGGTCCGGCGACGGCCGTGTTGCCCGGGGGCGCGCGCAAGGCCGAGAGCGCGGGCGATGACGCCGCCGACTCCGGCGCTGCGGCCCTGGTGGTCGCGGCCGGAACCACGGGTCGGCGCGCCACGATCATGGCCTATGTCGCGCTGACCAAGCCCCGCATCATCGAGCTGTTGCTCATCACCACGATCCCGGCCATGGTCCTGGCCACGCGCGATCTCCCCGGCATGAACCTCGGCGAGTGGCTGCGCCTGGCGTTCTGGACGATGCTCGGCGGCTCGCTCGCGGCAGGCTCCGCCAACGCGATCAACCAGTACCTCGACCGCGACATCGACCTGCTCATGTCGCGCACCCGGCGGCGCCCGCTCCCGGCCAACGACGTGACGCCGGAGAACGCGCTGGTCTTCGGCATCGTGCTCGGCATCATCTCGATCGCCCTGATGGCGTTCTACGTGAACCTCGTGTCGGCGTTCCTGACGCTGCTCGCGATCGCGTTCTACATCGTCGTCTACACGATCCTGCTCAAGCGGACGACGCCCCAGAACATCGTCATCGGCGGGGCGGCGGGCGCGCTGCCGCCGGTCATCGGCTGGGCGGCGGTCACGGGGCGGATCGAGATCCCGGCACTGCTCCTGTTCGCCCTCGTCTTCTACTGGACGCCGCCGCACTTCTGGGCGCTGGCCCTCCGCATCCGCAAGGACTACGAGGCGGCCAGGATCCCGATGCTGCCGGTCGTGAAGGGCGTGCCCGAGACCGCGCGCCAGATCGGCCTGTACACGATCCTGCTCGTAGTGATCAGCATCATCTTCTGGCCGGTCGCGGCGATGGGCTGGATCTACCTCGTGACGGCCGTGGGCCTCGGTGCGATCTTCCTCTGGCGGTCGTACACGCTCTGGCGCCAGGCGACGTCCCCCGAGGCCTCGCTCGCCCAGGCGATCCGCCTGTACAGGTTTTCGATCAGCTACCTGACGCTGCTGTTCGCGGCGGTGGCGATCGACGCGCTGCTGATCAGCCCGGTCGCCTAGTCCCCGACGACGCCGCGCGCCTCGATGGCCGCTCGGCGGCGCCTCGAGACCCGGCCCTCGCGGTCGAAGACGCGCAGCGCGGCCTGGACCAGCGGGCCGATCCCCAGCGCGAACACGACCGTCCCGAAGCCGACCGTGCCCCCGGCCAGGAAGCCCACGATCAGCACCGTGACCTCGATCGCCGTCCGCGCCCGGCGGATCGACCAGCCGAAGCGCAGGTGCAGGCCCGTCATGAGCCCGTCTCGCGGCCCGGGCCCGAGGTCCGACGCGAGGTAGAGCCCGGACCCGATCGCGATCGTGACGACGCCCCCGATCATCATCGCGAGCTGCGCGGGCAGCCCCTCGGCGGCCGGGAGGACGCCCATGGCGACGTTGGTCGCCGTCCCGATGATCGCGATGTTGAGCACCGTCCCCACGCCCGGCCGCTCGCCGAGCGGGTACCACAGGGCGAGGACGGGGATCCCCACGAGGATGCTGACCGTGCCCAGCTGCAGACCGGTCACGCGTGCGATGCCCTGGTGGAAGACCTCCCACGGGCCGAGGCCCATGCCGGCCTGCGCCATCAGCGCGATGCCCAGCCCGAACGCGAGCAGCCCGGCAAGCAGGCCGGGGAGGCGGGGGAGGACGACCCGCGGCGACCAGCGGGACTCGAGGGCGGACACCCGGCGGATGGTACCCGGGGCCAGCGGATGCGGGCGTCATGCGCCCGTCGTCGCACGGAGGCGCCGCTGACCGCGCGCGCGTGTGTCACGATCCGCGTATGGAGCTCACATTCCTCGGCGGCGCCCGGACCGTGACCGGCTCTCGCCATCTCGTCGACACGGGTCGGGCTCGGGTCCTCGTGGACTGCGGCATGTTCCAGGGAGGTCCGGACGAGGCGATGCGGAACCGGGTGCCGCTTGGCGTGGACCCGAAGACGCTCGATGCCGTCGTGCTGACCCATGCGCACCTCGACCACTGCGGGCTTCTGCCACTCCTCGTTCGCGAGGGATTCCGCGGCCGGATCATCTGCACCGCCGCGACCGCGGAGCTGGCCCGGCTCGTGCTGCTCGATTCGGCCCGGCTGCAGACGGAGTTCGCCAAGCGGTCGGCGCGGCGCGAGCGGCGCGACCCGGGGCGCGCGGCGGAGCTGGAGGCGCGCGACGAGCGGAACTTCGGGGAGGTCCTGGAGCTCGCCGCCGCCGGCGCCGAGAGCCCGGGCGGCCCAGACCCAGAGGACCTGCTCCGGGCCGCGGGCCCGATCGTGGAGCTGGGCCTCGATGACCCGCTCTACACCGAGGACGACGCGAGCGCCACGCTGCCGCTCCTGCTGCAGATCCCCTACGGGTTGGAGCACGAGGTCGCCCAGGGCGTCCACGTCACGCTCGTCGATGCCGGGCACATCCTGGGCTCGTCGATCGTGCGCATGCGACTCACCGCCGAGGGTGGCGGGCGCGACACGATCGTCGTGTTCTCGGGCGACCTCGGGCGGCCCGGGACGCCGATCCTGCGCGACCCTACCTTCGTCTCCGAGGCCGACATCGTCCTCTGCGAGTCCACGTACGGCGGGCGGGAGCACGAGGCGGCCGAGGCGGCGATCGCGAAGCTGGCGGACGTGGTGGGGGAGACGGCGCGCAAGAAGGGCGTGCTGCTGATGCCCTCGTTCGCCATCGGGCGCACCCAGGAGATCGTCTGGGAGCTGGGCCGGCTCGTGGCATCGGGGCGGATCCCGGAGCTGCCGCTGTACCTCGACTCGCCGATGGCCAGGGCGGCGTCCGACATCTACCGCAACCACCCCGAGGCGTACGACGAGGAGACCGCGACACTCCTGCGCGAGCACCACGCGCCGCTTGACTACCCGGCGCAGCACGTGATCCAGACCGTCCAGGAGTCGGAGAAGATCGCGCGCGCCAACCCGCCCTACATCATCGTCGCGTCCAACGGGATGCTCACCGGCGGGCGATCCGTGGGCCACGCGGAGCGGCTCCTGGACGACCCGAAGGCCACGATCCTGTTCGTGGGCTACCAGGGCGAGGGCACGCTCGGCGGGCACCTCATGCGGGGCGCGGAGGGGGCACGGATCAACGGTCACGACATGCCGGTCCGGGCCGCGATCCGGTCGCTCGACGGGTTCTCCGCCCACGGCGACGAGCCGGAGCTGCTGGCCTGGCTCGGCGGGTTCATCAAGGGGCGCCGGCCGGGCGATCCGGGCGTGCCCTCGAAGGTGTACCTCGTCCACGGCGACCCGCCCGCGCAGGAGGCGCTGGCGCCCAAGGTGGCGGCGCTCGGGCTGCCGGTCGAGGTGCCGGCCTGGCACCAGACCGTACCGCTGGGCTGATCCGGGTTCGTCGTTCCGCGGCGCGTCGTCGGGTCGCGGCGCGGCGCGGCCGACGGTTGCGCGCGGCGCCCAGCATCAGCCTCGTGAACCGGTGGACCGCCCCTGCCGGCCGGCCTCGTGGTCCGGCCGCCCGCTCGGCCCGTCCGCAACGGGCCGGATGAACCATGACAGCCCGGCGAGCGGGCGCGCACCCTCGGGGGACCTCGACCCGGACGCCGGCACGGCGCGTCCGGGCCCTGACCCATTGCTGCGCCACGAGTTCACGGAGTCCGGCAATGGCCCTCGACCTCGGTGCCGACCTGTTCGGGCGTTCCTTCCTCACGCTCCGCGACTATTCCGCGGGTGAGATCGAGGCGCTCCTCCAGCTCTCCGCCAGCCTCAAGCTCGAGAAGCGCGAGCATCGCGAGGTCCGCCGCCTCGACGGTCGCAACATCGCGCTGATCTTCGAGAAGGACAGCACCCGGACCCGCATCGGGTTTGAGGTCGCAGCCTACGATCAGGGCGCCCACGTGACGTACCTCGGCCCGTCGGGGAGCCACGTCGGCAAGAAGGAATCGGTCAAGGACACCGCACGCGTCCTCGGCCGTGTCTACGACGCCATCGAGTTCCGCGGCTACCGCCAGACCGACGTCGAGGCGCTCGCCCGCTACTCCGGCGTCCCGGTGTACAACGGCCTGACCGACGAGGACCACCCGACCCAGGTCCTCGCCGACCTCCTCACGATCCGCGAGCACGTCGCAAAGCCGTTCAACGAGGTGTCCATCGCGTACGTCGGGGACGCGCACAGCAACATGGGCAACGAGATCCTCATCGGCTGCGCGACCATGGGCCTCGACCTGCGGATCTTGGCGCCGCGCGCGGTCTGGCCGCGGGAGGACTTCCTCGCCTGGGCCCAGGAGCATGCCGGCGCCAGCGGGGCGCGAATCACGGTCACCGAGGACATCGCTGAGGGCCTCCGTGGCGCGGATGTCGTCTACACGGACGTCTGGGTGTCGATGGGTGAGCCGGAGAGCGTCTGGGACGAGCGCATCGCGCTGCTTCGCCCGTACCAGGTGGACGCCGCGATGATGGCCGCCACCGGCAGGCCGGACGCCAAGTTCATGCACTGCCTGCCGGCCTTCCACGACCTCGAGACCGAGATCGGGCGGAAGATGTTCGACCGCCACGGCCTCAGCTCGATGGAGGTCACGGACGAGGTCTTCGAGTCGGAGCACAGCATCGTCTTCGACCAGGCCGAGAACCGGATGCACACGATCAAGGCCGTCCTGGTTGCGACGCTGAGCTCCGACGCGCCGCGCTGACGCATCCGGGAGTTGCCCCGCGCCTGGAGCCCGCCGCGACGCGCCCGAGCCCCGGTGATCCCCGTGTGCATCGAATCGGGGAGGCTGCCGCACGGCTCAGGCGTGAAACCGCATGGAATCGGCGCGAGCCACGCTCGTCGTCCTCGGATTTGATCCATTGGAGACTCGTCGGGGTCGGGCGTGGCCCCTGACTCGCGGGTGATGGAGCGGGCCCCTGACGCGCGGGCACGGAGCCACGCCGCCGGCGACTAACCCCGGGGCCGCGACCTCGCCGCGATCCGCCCGAGAGCCCCTTCCCAGCCGGCGTCGAACGGAACGCCCGGCTCATCGAGGTCGATGATCACCGGCGCATGGTCGGACGGCGTCGGCGGGCCCTTGCGCGCCTCGCGGTCGATCTCGGCCCACACGACGCGTTCGGCCACGGGCGCCGTCGCGTACAGCAGGTCGATCCGCATGCCCTCGTTTTTGTGGAACATGCCGGCCCGGTAGTCCCACCACGAGAACCGAGCAGCCGCCGGCTGGAACGTCCGGTACGTGTCCACCAGGCCCCACGCGCGCAGGCGGGCGAGCGCCTCACGCTCGGGCTCGGACACGTGGGTGCCACCGTGCGCCTTGGCCGGGCTCCAGACATCGATGTCCGCGGGCGTCACGTTGTAATCGCCGCCGAGCACGATCGGCGTCGCGGGGGCCTGCGTCTCGGCGAGCCAGCGCGACAGGCGCTCGAACCAGCGCAGCTTGCCCTCGTAGAACGCCGAACCCACGACCCGCCCGTTGGGCGCATACAGCGATGCGACCCGGACCCCGCCGCAGACAGCCGACACCATCCGCGCCTCGTCGAAGGGGTTGAAGTCGTCCTCGGACGCGGTGGACGTCGCGCCGGCGGACGAGTCGCGCACCGGCCCGTCGCCGAAGTTCGTGACGACATCGGTGATCCCCACCCGCGACAGGATCGCGACGCCGTTCCAGCGCCCCTCGCCGTGGTGGGCCATCTCGTAGCCCAGCATGCGCATCGGCATCTCCGGGGCGTCGACATCGGAGAGCTTGGTCTCCTGGATGAGCAGCACATCCGGCTCGGCGCGCACGAGCCACTTCTCGACCGCCTCCTGGCGGGCCTTGAGCGAGTTCACGTTCCAGGTCGCGATGCGCATGCGGGCCTTTCCCTTGGGTCCCTTGATCGTACCGCCGCGTCCGGGCCTCGCGTCAGGGCGGGGCCCCGCGTTCCCGGTCCCGGCCCGCGCGTCAGGGCGACTGCGGGGGCTTCTCGATCGTGATCGGCTCGCCGACCTTGCTGAACGTGATCCTCGACGTCATCGTCACGGTCCCGTTCTGGCCGTCGGGGGACGCTGCGCCGAACGTGAGCTCCACGGGCGTGCCATCGGGCAGGACGATGAAGTTGAGCTCCGTGATCTTGCCCACGAGATCGTTGCGGCGCATCGCGCCCGTCTGGTAGTCGATCGCGGCGCCGTTGGCGAACTGGAAGGCCTCGGGCTGGGTTGGTGCCCGGGAGACGAACCGCAGCTCGTCGACGTCGCCCAGGTACTGCCACGGGTTGGTGATGTCGAGGACGGTGGCCGCATCGATCTCCGTGGTCAGCCAGTCCGCGTCGCCCTGCTTGATGTAGCCGTACCCGGACAGGGCACGCACTTCGGTGGTCTCGCCGGCGAGCGTGATCACGGCGGCGAAGTCCGAGCCCGAGATGTCGATGGCGTAGGCGAAGTCCGCCGTCGAGCCCGCGCCATGGAAGGAGCCGACCTGGTCGATCCGCAGGCTGAGCTCCGGGTCGCCGGCGAGCTCCACGAACGCGTCGAGGGCCGCCCGCGCCGCGCGCTGGTCGGGGTCGAGGCTCCGCGATGGGTCGGCGGTCGGGGTTTGCGCCGGGGCGGCCGACGGTGACGCCGGGGCCGCCGTGGCCGGCGTGACGGAGGAGGCTGCTTCCTTGGGTGACAGGGACGGCACCGCGGCCGGGCTCCCGCACGACGCGACCAGGAGCCCTGCGGCGAGTGCCATGCCCGCGACCGTCGCCCTGCGCGAGAGCCAGTTCTCGACCGCCTCCTGGCGGGCCTTGAGCGAGTTGACGTTCCAGGTGGCGATGCGCATTGCCTCAGCCTAACCCGAGCGGTCGTCGACGCGAAGGGTCGAGAGCTCCTGCTGGAGCTTGGCGCCCTCCAGCGAGTCCGCGAGAGCGGCTTGACGCCCCATCGAGTCCACGACCTCCCGCACCCTGTCCATGCGTTCCACGATCCGCGCCTGCTCCGGCAGCGACGGCAGCGGCACCTCGGTCGAGAGCAGCCGCTCAACATGGACGCGCTCTCGTCGCGCGCCAATGCCGCGCGATGCGTCCTGGAGCTTGGCCCAGAACGCCGGCGACCGCGTGACCCAGCCCAGGTAGGCAGGCGAGGCTGCTTCGGGTCGGATTCTCAGCGTCGGAAACTCCGACGAGACGAACGAGCCGTCGACTTCGGGTGTGACAACCGCGATGGCCCCTTCCCAAGCCTTGAGTCGACTCATGACCACCTGGTCGCGATGGAGCCGGTACAGCCGCGGGTACGTGGTCTCGCTGCCGGTGATGGGTGGTCGCGCGAACAGCCCCCGCCCGAAGCTGTACACCCCCGCGATCGGATACGTCGCGGTCGCCTCCACGCGGACCTCGTCCACCGCGGGCTCCAGGATCTCGCGCAGCGG
>JANNHX010000053.1:0-16936 GCA_031404615.1 Chloroflexota bacterium | reverse complement strand
GTCGACGTGCTTGCGGCTGTTGCCCACCAGGAGCCAGATTTCACAAAGCTGCCGGCCGGCATTCCGCGCGCGATTCGCACGCTGCTCCGCCGGTGCCTTTCCAAGGATCCCGCGCAGCGTCCAGATGCTAGTGCGTCGTGCCGGCCGGGGTCACCCGGAGACGCGGACGGGCGGAGGGGGCACAATCGGGTCGATGGAGACCCTCCGGATCCCGGTCGCCGACGGCGTGGAGCTCGCGGCGGACACGTGGGCACCCGCCGGCGGCGTGCGCGCGATCGAGCCCGTGCCGTTCGTCCTCGTCCACGGGCTCGCGTCCAACGCCCGCACGTGGGATGGCGTCGCGGCGAGGCTCGCCTCGCACGGGTACCCCGCCGTCACCGTGGACCTGCGCGGGCACGGCCGCTCCTCCAAGCCGGACGGCCCGTACGACGTGCCGACGGTCGCCGAAGACGTCGCACGACTGATTCTCGAGCTCGGGCTGGACCGTCCGGTCGTCGCCGGCCAGTCCTGGGGTGGCAATGTCGTCCTCGAGCTGGCGGCGCGCCACCCGGCGACGGTCCGCGGCATCGCCTGCGTGGACGGGGGCTGGCTGGAACCCTCCGCGGCATTCGAGCGCTGGGAGGCCTGTCTCGAGGTCCTCGCCCCACCGCGCCTCGCCGGCCTGCATCGCGACGACATCGAGCGCTACATCCGGGGCGCCCACGCCGACTGGCCGGAGACCGGGATCGCGGGCACGCTCGCCAACTTCGAGGTCCACCCGGACGGAACCATCGCCCCATGGCTGACGTTCGAGCGCCACATCGCCGTCCTGCGCGGTCTCTGGGACCACCACCCCCCGGCTCGCTACGCAGCGGTGCCCGTGCCGGTCCTCCTCGTGCCCGCGGACGGCGGAGAGGGCGCCCAGGACGAGCGGCTGGGGCGCAAGCGCGACGACGTCGACCGCGCGCTGGCGACCCTCCCGAACGCGCGGGTCCACTGGCTCCGCGGCGACCATGACATCCATGCGCAGCACCCGGACGAACTCGCCGATGTGATGACCGAACTCCTGGCCGGAGGCTTCTTCGCGTGAGCGCGACGCCCCGCATCCTCGCGATCATGGGCTCCGGCGAGACCGCGCCCGCGATGGCCAAGGTCCACCGCGCCCTGTTCGAGCGCCTGGGCGCCGGCCCGGGCAGTCCCGTCCCCGGCGCCATCATCGACACCCCGTACGGCTTCCAGGAGAACGCCGACGAGCTCTCGGCCCGCACCCTCGAGTTCTTCGCCGGCAGCGTGGGCAACACCGTTGAAGTCGCCTCGTACCGCAACGCGGACGTGGACGCAGTCACCGCGTCGACAGCGCTCGCACGGATCCGAGAGGCCCGCTACGTGATGGCCGGACCCGGGAGCCCCTCGTATGCGCTGCGCCACTGGGCCGGCGGCCCGATCCCGGCCGCGCTCGGCGACACGCTCACGACGGGCGGCATCCTCACGATGGCGAGCGCCGCGGCCCTGACGCTGGGCGTCGTGACGATCCCGGTCTACGAGATCTACAAGGTCGGCGAGGAACCGCGCTGGCTCGAGGGGCTCGACCTCCTGGGCGCCGCGACCGGTCTCCGGGCCGCCGTCGTCCCCCACTACGACAACGCCGAAGGCGGCCATCACGACACCCGGTTCTGCTACATGGGCGAACGGCGGCTGCGGTCCCTCGAGGCGATGCTCCCGGCCGACACCTTCGTCCTCGGTGTCGACAGCCACACCGCCCTGCTGCGGGACCTCGACGCGGGGGTCGCGACGATCGCGGGGCTGGGCGGGGTGACGATCCGGGTCGATGGCCGCAGCACGCGGTTCACCGGCGGGGAGGGCATCGCGATCGAGGCGCTGGGCGAAGCGGCCCGTGGCCTGGCGGCCGGCCATTCCGCCGACGCCGTCCACGAGGCGGCCGTCGCCACGTCTGACGCCAGCACACGGCCGGGACGGACCGCCGCACCGCTCCGGGACGAGATGGCGCAGCTCGAGGGGACGTTCATCGCGGCCCTCGAGGAGGGCTCAGTAGCGGGCGCCGTCGCCGCGCTCCTCGAGCTGGACGGTGCGATCGCCGCGCGCGTGCGGGCAGGCGAGGACAGCCCGGACCTCGACAACGCGAGCGCCACGTTCCGATCGCTCATCGTCCGCCTCGGCGAGCGCGCGGAGACCGGGGCCGGCGACCCGCGCGACGCCGTCGCCCCGTTCGTCGACGCCCTCATGGAGCTGCGGCTGGCCGCCCGCGCGAACCGCGACTGGGCCACCGCCGACTTGGTCCGGGACCGCCTGGCCGCCGCCGGGGTCGAGGTCCGCGACGGCGCCGGCGAGTCCACGTGGGTGCTCGCCGGGGCCGCAGCGCCGGCCACCTGAGCTCACGCCTGAGGGGCACGGCGGCGGCCGCCAACGCGGGGTGAGTCTCGTACGGATGGAATCCGGGGGTCACGAGCGTGGCTCACCCCGGACTCTGCGCGCTCGGAGCGTCAGCCGCGCAGCAGCACCCCCGATTCGATCCACCGGGGGATCGCGGGCGGGCTCGGCGCACCCTCCGCCGAGAGGCGCCGCCCGTGGCGCACCCTCCGCCGGGAACCCGCCCATTGTGAGATCGGCCGGAAACGAGTATCGTGGGGGGGCCTGTTGCAACTCGTGACGGCGCTCCGCGTGGTCGACCCCTCCTTCTCGAACGGGCCGTGCGTCTGCTTTCGGGTTCGGGAAGAGGAAGGATCTGCCCATGACTGCGGGCACGATCAAGAAGGTCGTCGCCGATCGCGGCTTCGGCTTCATCACCGCCGAGGACGGGAAGGATTACTTCTTCCACCGCGGCGGCCTCCAGGCCCCCCTTGACTTCGACCGCCTGGTCGGTGGCGAGCGGGTCTCCTTCGAGATCGAGACGAGCCCCAAGGGCCCGCGTGCGATCCAGGTGACCGAGGCCTAACCGGCCCCACGGATCGGCCGGTCATCCGTGGCCGGCCGGTCCATCGATCGGAGCTACACGATCTCCACGACGGCCTTCGTTGCCACGTACATGCCGTACCCGTGCGGCATCGCCACGTACACGTACGATCTCGCGACCGCGGCCTTTCCGCGCCAGATCGTCGCCGTCCAGCCCCCCGACGGGCCGACCACCTACCCGGCCGAGGTCCGTCACCGGATCCGCCGCGACGTTCTCGAGGACTACACGTCCATCGCGGGCGCCCTCAACGACGGCGTCGTGGACGTGGTCTCGCTCCAGCACGATCCGTCGATCTACGGCGGCGAGGACGGCGACTACGTCCTGGCGCTGGCGCAGACGCTCACCCTGCCGCTCGTGACCACCCTGCACGTCGTGCCGCGCCAGCCGACCCCCGGGCAGCGCCGCGTGATCACCGAGCTTGCGCTGGCCTCCGCCGCGACGGTCGCGCTCTCGTCGGGCGCCGCCGCTCTCCTCGCCAGGACCTACGGCGTGGACACCGGGCGCATCGAGGTCGTGCCGCACGGCGTGCCGCACCTCCCGCTCGTGGACCCGGACACCATCAAGCCGCGTCTCGACCTCGTGGGCAAGCGTGTCCTGCTGAGCTTCGGGCTCCTGGCCCCGGGCAAGGGCTACGAGGCGGCCATCGCCGCCATGCCCGCCATCGTCGCCGCGGACCCGACCGTCCTCTATGTGATCCTTGGCTCCACCGCACCCGACCGCGTCGCCGCCGATGGCGAGGTCTACCGCGAGAGCCTGGTCGCGCTCGTGGAGAAGCTCGGCATGGGCGCCTACGTGCGGTTCGTCGACCGATTCATGGGCCGCGTCGAGCTCGCGACCTGGGTGGAGGCGGCCGACATCTTCCTCGCCCCGTACCTCGACCTCGACCGGGTCACGTCAGGCACGCTGTCCTACGCGATGGGCGCGGGCAAAGCCGTCGTGGCCACCCCGTTCGCCTACGCGAAGGAGCGGCTCACCCGCGGCCGCGGCGTCCTCGTCGCCCCGGGATCCGCGGATCTCCTCGCCGAGGCCGTCGTGAGGCTCCTTGCCGACCGCAAGCTGCGCGACGGCTACGGCGCGAAGGCCTACGAGGCCACCCGCGACCAGGTGTGGTCCGCGACCGGTGCCGCCTACGGGCGGATCTTCACCCGCGTCGCGCGGCCGTCCCACCGCCCGTCCCCGCCCGTGCGAAGGCTCGCGCCCGCCGGCCGCTGAACGGCGACGGCTGCGGCGTGACGTCCCGCAACTTGGACTAGTCCGCCCACCCAAGTGCAACCCGGGCGGACCCGGGGCGGCCTTGAGCCGAAGCCCCATCGGGCCGACCATCAGTCGCACGGGTTCAGCTTCGTCCGCCAAGGGGTGGCAGCGACCCGGGCCGTGGATCCTGCGCACTGTCGCGCATCACGTTGGGCCACGGCGGTTCCGCTCCCGCGGATCGACCTCGCCCCACGGGCACCGGCGATCCGGCATGCGGGAGCCGAGGTGCGTTCCATGCACGACGACTCCATCCTGGTCGCGATCGACGCGGCCCTCCGTTCCCCGGCCTTCTGCGGCTGCGGGGTCTCCCTCACCGTTGCCGTCCACGACGATGCCGCCTGGCTCGAGTGCGTGTCGCTCGCCAAGCCGTCCCGGCTACCGTCCGTCCTGCGCGAGATCCTGCACGACCGGACCTTCGTGATCGAGACGCCCCAGCCCGCGGCCCGGCCGGCCGGTCGCGCGGGCAACGCGCCGTCCCTGCGCGTGGCGACCAAGGGGGCTTCGCTCTAGGTCCCGCCCGGGGTGATCGCCCCGACCGTCAGGAACCCGAAGATCGCCACGTCCTGGAGGAAGTGGATCCACCAGGCCCACCAGAGGCCACGCGTCTCGAGCATCGAGCGCGCGAGGATCCACCCCAGGAACCAGGCGAGGACCACGCCCACGATCCCGTACGGGACCCCGTAGAAGTGGGCGAGGCCGAAGAACGCCGCGACCATCCGCAGAGCGTTGCGGGCGCCCACGGGCTCGAGCAGCTCTGAGAGGAACCCCGCCTTGTAGGTGACCTCCTCGCTGAACGCGTTGAGCGCGGCGCAGGCGAGGACGACCGGGATCGCCGGGATCGCGCGCGTGAGCGCGTCGAGCGAGGGCGTCCCCGACAGGACCAGGAAGGCCAGCGTCCCGCCCGTGATGGCGAGGCTGAGGATGGGCCCCAGCGTGCTCCAGCGCGCCCCCTCGCCCACGCCCATCCAGCGCACGGGCACGGCCGGCGCACCCGGGTCGCCCTTGGCGAGGTAGAACACCCGGCGGTCCCGCTTCAGGACGAGGAGCGCGCCGATCATTCCGAGGGTGACGAGCAGGTTGAGGCCCTGCTCGACCGGCATCCGGATCGCGATTGACGGGTCCCCCAGGCGCTCGGCGATGGCGGGCAGGCGGTCCAGGCGCTCGCGGACGACCCACTGTGCCGCCACCAGCACCCCGAACATCAGCAGGGCCGGGCGGAGCGCGCGGCCCGACGACCAGGCGACGGTCGCGCCGAGGCACACGAGCAGGATCGCGATCGAGATCCCGGCGCGAAGGTCGGCATCGACCGGCCGATGCAGCAGCTCCTGAGCGAGCACCACGGGCAGGAGCGAGAGCGAGAGCACCACGGCCCACGCCACGACCACGACGCTCGGGCGGGGCGGCGGGGCGGGCTTGAGCTGGTCGGTCATCGCGGCCGATGATCGCCGCTGGGCGCGTCCGCTCCCCGGGCCGGGCGGCCGATGCGGGCGTGCCGAATGGGCCACGCCGGGGCCGTCCACTCGGGCCCGACGCGGTCGGCCGACGCGGCCGGTCTGCCCGCCGCCCTACCCGTGGTGCAGCTCTCGGAGCGCCTCGGGCGGGAACGTCGCTGTCGTGTTGCCCAGCTGGAGGCAGCGGAAGGTCGCCTCCGCAGCCTCCTCGAGGCTGAGGCTCCGCCGGTACGCCATCGCGATCGTGTCGCCCAGGGTGGAGCAGCCGTGGTGGGCGAGGATGATCGCGTTGCAGTCGCGGGACGCCTCGGCGGCCCAGTCCGCGAGCTCGTCCGAGCCGTTGTGGGCGAACGGGATGCGGTTGACCTTCGCCACGTAGTACGCGTGGTCCAGCGTCAGCAACCGGACCTCGTAGCCGCACGCATCCAGGATCACGGCCGTCTGCGGGTGGAGGTGAATGACCGCGTTGACGTCGGACCGGACCGCGTACGTGCGGGCGTGGAGCTTCCATTCGGTGGAGGGGCGCGGGTTGCCGGCGAGTACGCGTCCCTCCAGGTCCAGCACGCTGAAGTCGTCCGCTGCCAGGTGGTCGAAGTAGGTCCCGGCCGCGGTGACGACGAACGTGTCCGTCCCGGGAAGGCGCGCGGACAGGTTGCCACCGGACGCGAGAACGAGGCGCCGGCCGACGGCGTCCCGCCCAACTTCGGCGAGCTCGGCGATGAGCGATGCGACGGGGTCTGCCATGCGGCGATGTGCTCCTCGGAGGGGTCCTGCGGGGGCCCGGTGTACTCTCGCCCATCGTTACAGATCGGCGGCGCCGGAGGGGGCCGCACCCGCCCGGTGGCCCGGATCGGCCGTCCGGGCCTCAAGCGCCGTCACCGGAGGGTCCCGTGTTCTCGTTCCTGCGCCGCCTCGGCCCGCCCCAGATCGACGTCACCGAGCTCGACGCGCGTCTCACCGCGGGCACGATCCGGCTCCTCGACGTCCGCGAGGAGCACGAGTTCCGCTCCGGACACGTGCCGGGCGCCGTCCACGTGCCGCTCAAGAAGCTCGCGGATCGCGTCCCCAAGCTCAAGCGCGACAGGCCCTACGCGGTGATCTGCGACTCGGGCAACCGGAGCCAGAGCGCGACCAACCTGCTGCTGGACCAGGGGTTCGAGGGGACGGTCTCCGTGAAGGGCGGCACGACCGCGTGGGCGAACAGCGGGCGGGCGATCATCATCTAGGGGGATGTACGGTGACGACGCCAGGTGCCGGCTCCTCCCCGCTCCGCGTCCTGCAGGCGGACTGCGGGCGCTGCGTCGGGCTGTGCTGCGTCGCGCCGCTGTTCGTCGAATCGGCCGAGTTCGCGTTCGACAAGTTCGCCGGCGACCCCTGCCCGAACCTGGGCGGCGACAACCGCTGCACGATCCACGCCCGGCTCCGCGAGAGCGGCTTCCCGGGCTGCGTGACCTATGACTGCTTCGGCGCGGGGCAGCGGGTCTCCGCGGAGCTGTTCCCGGGCGCCGACTGGCGGACGGACGAGGCGACCGCCACCGCGCTGTTCGATGCCTTCGAGCTCGTGCGGCCGCTCCACGAGCTGCTCTGGTACCTCGAGGCCGCCCTCGCCCTCGAGGTGGCCCGACCGCTCGCCGCTCGGTTGCTCGCCGCGCACGCCGAGACGGACGCGCTCGCGGGTCGCGCAGGCTCCACGGGTGGTCCGGGCAGGTTCGAGGTGGACATCCACCGGAACAGCGTCGCCGCGCTCCTGCGCGAGGTGAGCGCCCTGGCCCGTGCCCCGTACGCGGCGACGACCTTCGACCGCCGCGGCGCCGACCTGGTCGAGGCCGACCTGCGCGCGCTGGACCTCCGCGGCGCGGACCTGCGCGGCGCGGAGATGCTCGGCGCGGACCTGCGCGGCGCCGACCTGGACCTCGCCGACCTCACCGGCGCGGACATCCGCGCGGCCGACCTTTGCGGCGCGGACCTCGCGGACGCCCTCTTCGTCACGGGCTCCCAGCTGGAGTCCGCGCGCGGCGACCGCACGACCCGCATCCCCCGCGACCTCCGCAGGCCCGCCCACTGGGGCTGAGCCGGGGCGGGGATCGCATCGCCGAACCCCGGCACTCCCTCGCGCGGCCCCGGGACCACGGGTCCGGTTGCGGGATGGTTGCCGGGTGCCCCAGCGCACGCCGAACGGGACCGGGGGGCACTTGGCCGTGACGATGCGGCGTCCCAGTATCCTGAGCCTGAGGGTGTCTCCAGGGGAAGAAGGTCTCATCTCCATGGTCCAGCAGCGTCGGCATCGGGCCGCCGGCACATGGCGGCTCGCGATCGCAGTCGTCGTCCTCGATCTCATCATCGTGGCCGGCATCGGCCTCCATCTCGGTGGAGCAACGGCGATCGGCTCGGCACGAGGCTCCAACGGGGGCGTTGACCCGGTGTCGCTGCTCGGCAAGGACCTGGGCGAGACGACCTGCCCGACGGCACCGCTGGCGGTGGGCAAGGGGACGACCGTGATCTGCCCCGACTGGACCGGCATCACGACGCCCGATGGCCTCGTCGAGGTCGTGTCCCTGTACGGGCCCAGCAACGCGGTCCTGAACGAGTACCGCGGCGCGCTGCCCGAGGGGCTCCACTGGGGCGACGGCCTCACGGAGGTCGTGGCGACGCTGGGCACACCCATCCGCATCACCGACGCGTACGGCACGCCGACCCTCGTGTACGCCTATACAGGCGAGGCGTACGGCTCGCTGGAGCTGCGGTTCTCGGCCGGCAACCGGCTGATGCGGATCAACGCCTGCCTGCTCCGCTGACCCGGGCCGGCACCCCGGACCGCAAGGCGAGCCATCCGCCCCCCCTTCCCGGACGAATTGCGGGCCGTTTTCCCGCAAATGGCCCTTATCCGTAGGGCAAACCGCTTCCTAGCCTGAGTTCGATCGCCGTGCGTCCTATCGGCCCGTCCCCCAACGGGCTGTCGGACCACGGCGTCTTGCGTTGCTGGAGGGCTCGATGACCGCACTGGGGCCGGCGCTCCCCCACCTCGAGGACCAGGACCTGATCGACCGGATCATCGGCGAGCAGGCGGGTCGCCCGGGAGCGCTGCTGGGCATCCTCGAGAGGTTGCAGGACCGCAACCGCCACAAGTACCTGCCGATGCAGACGCTGGAGTACGTGGCGGCGCGGACGGGGGTCCCCCAGGCGCAGGTCTACAGCGTCGCCACGTTCTTCGCGCTGTTCAACCTGGAGCCGCAGGGCACCCACACAGTCGCCATCTGCCGCGGCACCGCGTGCCATACGCGAGGCTCGCGCGCGCTGCTGGAGCGCGTGAAGCTCCAGCTCAGCCTCCAGGAGGCGGCCGGCGGAGCGGACAAGCTCAGCCTCACGACGCCGGACCGCCGCTTCACGATCCGCACCGTGGCCTGCTTCGGCCAGTGTGCCCTCGCCCCCGTGGTCGAGGTGGATCACGCGATCCACGGCCATGTCAAGGAGCAGGCGCTCATCCGCGAGGTCGAGCTGCTGCGCAAGGAGAGCCCGCGATGAGAATCGGGGACATCGCCGCCTTCGCCACCGTCCGCGACGCGGGGCTCGCCAAGCTGCTGCCGAGCCGGCCGCGCATCGCCGTGGGCATGGGGACCTGCGGCTCGGGCAACGGCGCCGAGGGCGTATTCAACGCCTTCGCCCACGAGATCGACGCGCGCGGCATGGCGGTCCAGCTCGCCCCGGTCGGCTGCTTCGGGTTCTGCGCCGAGGAGCCGCTGGTCAACCTCTGGGTCCCCGGCCGCCCGTTGCTCATGCTCCATGGCGTTCAGGCAAACCACGTCGACGCGATCCTGGACGGCATCGGCCACCGCACGCTGCCGCCGCCCGAGACCATCCTGTGCAAGATCGAGGAGTGGGACCACCTCACCGGGCACATGAAGTACGGCTACGGCTACCCGGACATCCCGTCCTGGAACGAGGTCCCGTTCTTCAACGGGCAGGTCAAGATCGTCCTGCGCAACTGCGGCCTGATCAACCCCGACGACATCGAGGAGTACGTCGCGATCGGCGGCTACCAGGCCCTGTACAAGGTCCTGATCGACCAGAACCCGGCCGCGGTCATCGAGGGGATCAAGGCCGCCAAGCTGCGCGGTCGCGGCGGGGCAGGCTACCTGACGGGCAACAAGTGGGACTTCCTGGCCAAGGCCGAAGGCCCGGAGAAGTACCTCATCTGCAACGCCGACGAGGGCGACCCCGGCGCCTACATGAACCGCAACGAGATCGAGGGCGACCCGCACGCCCTGCTCGAGGGCATGCTCATCGCCGCGTACGTCACCGGCGCCACGCGGGGGATCATCTACGTCCGCGCCGAGTACCCGCTCGCGGTCATGCGCCTCGAGCGGGCGCTCGAGCAGGCACGCGCCTACGGCTGCCTCGGCGACAACATCCTGGGGCGTGGCTTCTCCTTCGACATCCAGCTCGTGGAGGGGGCCGGGGCGTTCGTCTGCGGCGAGGAGACCGCTCTCATCGCCTCGCTCGAGGACCAGACCGGCCGGCCGCGGACCCGTCCGCCCTTCCCGGCCCAGAAGGGGCTCTACGGGAAGCCGACCAACATCAACAACGTCGAGACCTGGTACAACATCGCGCCGATCGTCTCGCGCGGCCCGGCGTGGTTCACCGAGACGGGCAGCGCGAAGAGCGCAGGCACCAAGGTCTTCTCGCTCGTCGGCAAGGTCAAGGCCACGGGCCTGGTGGAGATGCCGCTGGGCACCCCGCTCTCGACCTTCATCTACGACATCGGCGGCGGAGGCAGCAACGGCCGCGACATCAAGGCCGTCCAGACCGGCGGCCCATCCGGTGGCTGCATCCCGGCCGACATGTTCGACACGCCGGTCGACTACGAGACCCTCGCCCAGCTCGGCTCGATCATGGGCTCCGGCGGCATGGTCGTCATGGACGACGACAACTGCATGGTCGATGTCGCCCGCTACTTCATCGAGTTCACGCACTCCGAGAGCTGCGGCAAGTGCGTCCCCTGCCGCGTCGGCCTCGACAAGGCGCTGCGCATGCTCAACCGGTTCACGGTGGGCACGGCTACGCACGACGACATCGCGGCGCTCGACGAGCTGTGCCGGATGGTCCGCGACACGTCGCTGTGCGCCCTCGGCAGCAGCGCGCCCAACCCGGTGCTCACGAGCCTTCGCCACTTCCGCGACGAGTTCGAGGACCACATCGTCGCCAAGCGCTGCCGCGCCGGCGTCTGCGAGGACCTGGCACTCTCGCCCTGCGAGAACTCATGCCCGCTCCACATGAACATCCCCCGCTTCCTCCAGCTGTACAAGGAAGGACGCGTGGAGGACGCGTTCCTCTCGGTCATCCTGGACAACCCGCTGCCGGCCTCGACCGGACGGGTCTGCCAGCACCCGTGCGACAACCGCTGCCGTCGCGCCGCCATCGACGAGCCCGTCAACATGCGCGACGTCCACCGGCTGATCGCGGACGAGGTGCTGCTCTCGGACCGGTTCGACACGATGGTCGAGCGTGTGCGCGGCCACCGCCTCGAGCCAACCGGGCGCGAGTGCGCGATCGTGGGCGCGGGCCCGACGGGCCTCGCCTGCGCCTACTACCTCGCCCTCCTGGGGCACAGCGTCGTCGTCTACGACTCGCGGCCCGCCGCTGGCGGCATGCTCCGCTACGCGCTGCCGGAGTACCGCCTCCCGAAGGCCGTGCTGGATCGGGAGATCGAGCTCATCGAGCGCCTCGGCGTCCGCTTCCAGTTCAACACCGCCGTCGGCGACGGGGTCACCCTCAACGACCTGGCCCACCAGTACGACGCGGTGTTCCTCGCGATCGGCACCTGGAAAGAGGCGTGGGTCTACCTGCCCGGCACGGAGCTCACCGGCGTCATCCCGGCCCTGCCGTTCCTCGAGGCCGTCGCGCGCGAGGAGGCCGTCCCCGTCGGCCGCAAGGTCGTCGTGATCGGCGGCGGCAACGCGGCCATCGACTCCGCCCGGACCGCCCGCCGGCTCGGTGCCGAGGTCACGGTCGTGTACCGGCGCGAGCGCAAGGACATGCCGGCCATCCCCGAGGAGATCGTGGCGGCCGAGCACGAGGGCGCCAAGATCGCGTACCTCGCGGCCCCGCACCGGATCATCGGCGACAAGGAGGGCCGGGTCCGAGCCCTCGAGGCCGTGCGCACCAAGCCCGGCGAGTTCGACACGTCCGGCCGACGGCGCCCGGTCCTCACCGACGAGGTGATCCGCATCGAGTGCGACACCGTGATCCTCGCCGTCGGCGAGAACGTCGACCTCGACTTCTGTCGCGCCTCGGGCCTCTCGGTCAAGGAGGAGGGCACGATCGAGGTGGACCGCTTCACGCTCGAGACGAGCCGCGACCGGTTCTATGCCGGCGGTGACCTGATCGCCGGCGCCTCGAACGTGTCCAACGCCATGGGCTACGGCAAGAAGGCGGCCAAGGCCATTGACCGCAAGCTCATGGACGCCGAGCGCTTCCCGGAGCTCGCCGGCGCCTTCACGTATGGCATGGAGCCACCCGAGACACCCAGCGAGGCGGCCCGGCACGTGCCGGGCGAGCTCGCCCCGGGCGCTCGAGTGACCTCGTACGCCGAGGTGTCGCTTGGCCTCACGGCCGTCGCGGCCGCCGAGGAGACCGGCCGATGCCTTCGCTGCGACGTCCGCAGCGGCGAGCGGTAAGGGGATCGCCGTGACCGAGAAGCTGAAGGTCCGCATCGACGGCGAGGTCATCGGGGCCACCCCCGGCCAGACGATCCTCGAGGTCGCACGATCCAGCAACAAGTACATCCCGGCCCTCTGCTACATGGAGGGCCTGAGCTCGGTCGGCGCGTGCCGGCTGTGCATCGTCGAGGTCTCGGGCGTCGGCCGCCTGGTCCCTGCCTGCACCACGCCCGTGCAGGAGGGCCAGGCGGTGGTGACGAGCTCCCCGCAGATCGAGGCCTACCGCAAGATGGCGCTCGAGCTGCTGTTCGCCGAGCGCAACCACGTATGCGCCGTCTGCGTGTCGTCCGGGCACTGCGAGCTGCAGGCCCTGGCGCAGGACGCGGGCATCACCCATGTCCGCTACCCGTACAGCTACCCGCGGCTGTCCGTGGACACGACCCACCCGCGCTATGTGCTGGACCACAACCGGTGTGTCCTGTGCTCGCGCTGCGTCCGGACGTGCGCGGAGATCGAGGGGGCCCACGTCTGGGACATCGCGGGACGGGGGGTGGGCTCACACCTCGTCTCGGAGCTGCAACGACCGTGGGGCGAGGCGACCTCGTGCACGAGCTGCGGCAAGTGCGTCCAGGCCTGCCCCACCGGCGCGATGGCCGAGAAGGGCTGGGGGGTCGAGGAGATGGCCAAGGAACGGGCCGTGGTCAGTCGCCTGACCTCGATGCGAGGGGGCCGGTGATGGGCGGCAAGGCCAAGATCGGGACGTGCTGGCTCGACGGCTGCTCGGGCTGCCACATGTCGCTGCTGGACATCGACGAGGGGATCGTCGCGGTGCTCAAGAAGGCCGACATCGTGTTCGGCCCGCTCGTGGACGCGCAGGAGTGGCCCGAGGGGGTCGACGTCGCGCTCATCGAGGGCGCGGTAAGCAGTTCGGACGACCTGCACATGGCCCAGGTCGCCCGGGAGCGCAGCAGGATCGTGGTCGCCCTGGGCGACTGCGCGGTGACGGGCAACGTGCCGGCGATGCGCAACGGCATCCCGACGCGGCGCCTCCTCGAGCGGATCTACGTGGAGGGTGCCAGCGCGAACCCCGGCGTCCCGACGGACGGCGTGCCGACGCTGCTCAAGCAGGTCGTCCCCCTGCACGAGGCAGTCAAGGTCGACGTCCACGTGCCGGGCTGCCCGCCCAAGCCGAACGCGATCCTGCAGGTCATCTCCGACCTGCTCGAAGGCCGCAAGCCGGACCTCGGCTCCAAGCTCCGGTTCGGGTAGGCCCGCGATGACGACCAGGACCCCCAAGGCGCCGAAGCCGGCGCAGCCGGCCCGGAGGCCTGCCATGAACACGGTCACCATCGATCACGTCTCGCGGATCGAGGGCCACGCGAAGATCTCGATCCACCTGGACGCCGACGGCCAGGTGTCCGGCACCCAGCTCCACGTGACCCAGGTCCGCGGCTTCGAGAAGTTCATCGAGGGGCGGCCCTTCTACGAGATGCCGTCCATCACGTCGCGGATCTGCGGCATCTGCCCGGTGAGCCACCTGCTCGCCTCGTCCAAGGCGTGCGACGAGATCATGGCCGTGCGGATCCCGGTCGCCGCGGCCAAGCTCCGCGAGCTGCTTCACTGCGCGCAGTTCGTCCAGTCGCACGCTCTCTCGTTCTTCCACCTCTCCGCGCCGGACCTGCTGCTGGGCATGGACTTCGACCCGGCCCGACGCAACGTCGCGGGGCTGCTCGTGGAGCATCCGGACCTGCTGCGGGACGGCATCGCCCTGCGCAGGTTCGGGCAGCAGGTCATCGAGCGACTGGGCAAGGAGCGGGTCCATCCGTCCTGGCCGGTGCCGGGTGGCGTCAACACGCCGCTTGACTCGGCAGACCGCGAGAAGACCCTCGCCGAGCTCCCCGGCGCGCTCGAGATCCTGAAGCGGACGCTGGCGCTCTGGAAGGGGACCGTCGACTCCTTCCCGGACGAGATCGCGGCGTTCTCCAACTTCCCGACGATGTACTGCGGGCTCGTGGGGCCCGACGGCTCGCTGCGGCTGTACGACGGCAACCTGCGCTTCGTGGGGCCCGACGGCGCGATGATCGCGGATCAGGTGCGGCCCGCGGACTATGCGACGTACATCGGCGAGGCGTCGCAGGGCGACTCGTACCTCAAGGCGCCCTACTACAAGCCGACCGGCTACCCGGACGGGATCTATCGCGTCGGACCGCTCGCGCGGCTCAACGTGGCGGACCGATGCGGGACGCCCCAGGCGGACGCGGAGCTCGCCGAGTACCGCGAGCGCTACGGGCGCATCGTCCAGAGCGGGTTCCACTACCACTACGCCCGGCTGATCGAGGCGCTCTACGCCCTCGAGCGCATGGCGGAGCTCCTCGACGACCCGGCCATCCTCTCGACGAAGGTGCGCGCCCATGCCGGCGTCAACGAGCTCGAGGGGACGGGCATCATCGAGGCCCCGCGCGGGACGCTGATCCACCACTACCGCGTGAACGACAACGGCGCGATGACCTGGGCCAACCTGATCGTCGCGACGGGGCACAACAACCTGGCGATGGGCCTGGGCGTGACGCAGGTCGCGAAGCGCTTCGTGGACGGGACGAAGATCGGCGAGGGGGCGCTCAACCGCGTGTCCGCGCTGGTCCGGGCCTACGACCCGTGCCTGTCCTGCTCCACGCATGTGCTGGGGCAGGCGGCGGTGGTGCTGGAGCTGCGCTCGTCAAACGGGGAGCTGCTGGACCAGGTCGCGACGGGGTAGGCCCTGGCCGGCAGCAAGCCATGTGCGTGCCGCGTTGACGAGCGCCGCGGTCCCCGCGGCCAGAGTCGGCTCGATGACCGGCGCGAACAGCGGCGAGTGGTTCGACGGCAAGGTCCGGATGACGCCCAGGAGCTCCTCGGTGGTCGACAGCCCGGCGAAACGAGCGGGGTCCACGCCGCCGAGCGTCCCGTCGACGCACTTGGCGCCGGCCTCGATGGCCAGGATGCCCACGTCCTCGCTGCCGGCGATGGGGCCCGGGTCGATGACCATGGCGCACGAGGCCTCGAGGGCCGGCCTGGTGCGCTCCACCGCGTCCGGATCGTTGACGACCGGTGGCAGAGTCTCGAAGTGCGCGAGCTCCGGGTCGGCCGGGGCGCCGGCGGTGGCCGCCTCACCCCGAACGATGCGCTCGATGGCGGCGAGCGCCCGCGTCCTGACGCCCACGTCATAGGTCCGGACGTTGACGAGGATCTCCGCGTCGTCCGGGATGATGTTCGCCTTGGTGCCCGCCGCAAGCCTGTCCACAGTGACGACCGCGAAATCCGCCGCTGCGACCTTGCGCGCCACGATGGTCTGCAGCCGCAGCACGGTCGTCGCCGCCATGACCACCGGGTCCACGGTCGAGTCCGGCATGGACCCATGGCCGCCCCGCCCGTGCATGACGATGACCTCGCCGAAGCTCAGCACGGGGTGGGTGTGGAGGTCCTGGTACAGCGCGGCCCAGTCGGCGGCGGTCGTCATCGGAGTCCCCGCTCGTCCGTGGCGGCTCGGGCATGTACGCAAAGCACTGTGCCCACCGGTCATGGTCCCACGGCGGCTCTCAGGACGCGACCGCCCCGTGGGTCCCCGACATCCGGTCGACCCGCCACGACGAATCACGGATGTGACGACGGGTGCTCGTTCACACAAGGCGACGTGAGGCGAGATGGCGACCGGGCAGGTGTTCCTCATCGCGGGCGGTGGGCTCGCGGCGGCCGCGGCCGCCAAGACGCTCCGGGCCGAGGGCTACGACGGCCGGCTCGTGATCGTGGGCGAGGAGCCGGGCCTGCCGTACGAACGCCCGCCGCTGACCAAGGAGTACCTGCGTGGGGAGTCCGGGCCGGACGCGCTCCTCGCCCAGCCCCCGGCCTTCTACGAGGAGGCGGGGATCGACGTCATGGACGGGCGGCGCGCGGTCGGCCTCGATCCTGCGGGCCGGCGCCTGACGCTTAGCGGCGGCGACGTCCTGTCGTTCGACCGGCTCCTGGTCGCGACAGGCTCGCATGCGTCCCGGCCGTCACTCCCCGGGATCGACGAGCCGTGGGTCTTCGTGATGCGGACGGCCTCGGACGCGGACCGCCTGCGCACCGCCGCTGGTGTGGCGTCGTCCGCCGTCGTGGTCGGCGGTGGCTGGATCGCGGCCGAGACGGCGGCCTCGCTGCGGCAGCTCGGCCTGGCGGTGACCCTCGTGGTGAACGGCGCGGAGGTCCTCGAGCGGCACCTCGGGCCGGTCGTCGGCCGGGACCTCACCGCACTGCACGAGCGCAACGGCGTCCGGGTCGTTCGGTCGGCCCGGGCCGTGGCGCTTGAGTCCGCGGGTGGCCGGCGCGGGGTGCGCCTCGCGTCGGGCGAGCTCGTCGAGGGCGACCTCGCGGTGCTGGGCCTGGGCGCCGCGCCGGCGACGGCCCTGGCCACGGCGGCCGGGCTCGCGGTCGACGACGGCATCGTGGCGGACGAGCACCTCGCGACCGCCGCCGAGAGCGTGTTCGTCGCGGGTGACGTGGCATCCGCGTGGCATCCGCGCTACGGAACGCGCGTCCGGTCCGAGCACTGGGCCGGTGTGGCGACCGGCGCGAGCGCGGCGCGCGCGGCCGCGAACGCTTTGCCGATC
>JANNHX010000052.1:0-2025 GCA_031404615.1 Chloroflexota bacterium | reverse complement strand
CGAGTTCGGCGGGCTGCTCCTCCATGACCTGCTCGATCGGGCGCCGGCACGTCGTGCACACGACGCGGACGGCGACCTCGTCGCCCTTCACGGTCCCGGAGACGCGGGAGTAGGCGTGGTGGCCGGACGGGCAGATGGGGGCTGGGCGTTGGGGCTTGCGCATAGTCCTCCCGGGCGAAGGCGGAAACGAGCGGCCGGCCATCAGGCGTACCACTCGAGGGGGTCGTCATCAGCCGCGGGGTCCGACCCCTGCCGGCTCACCATTACAGACGCCTCTGCGCCAGCGGCCAGCGCGTAGAACGGCCGCACCGGCGGGGTCCACTTCACGACCCCTTCCGGGCTCACCCGCTCCACGAACAGGGCGATCGCCTGGCGCTGCTCCTCGGGCGTCATCGCGTCCAGCGCCTCGCTCATCGAGAGCACGGTGGCCCGCGCACGGTCGAACGCCACGAGCTTGTCTCCGTCGGGCAGCTGCACGAGCATCGCCTCCGTCTCGTCGCGCTCGCGTCGGTACGTCGCGTCGTCGATGTCGCCCCAGCCGTGCTGCTTGCGCAGGTTGGCGAGACGGGCCTCGAGCCGTCGGCGGGCACGGTCGACGTCGTCGCTGACCGGGACGGCCAGGTGGCGGGCGAGCGCCTCGCGGGCCACGGCGATCATCCGCGCCGGGAGCCGGTAGCGGCGGATCGCCTCGAGCACCTGGTGCTCGAGCTCGTCGGCGCGGACGAACGGGCGGTGGCAGTAGCGGCAGAGGTAGTAGCGCCGCTCGAGCCTGGTCCCGTGGGCCTGCCCGTTCATCCGCCGCCCGCACTCGCAGCGGACGAGGCCCGCCAGCAGGTACGTCCGGTGGCGGGCCGGCCGACGGCCGCCGCGCTGGCGCGAGGCCATCCCGACCAGCGCGTCGCGGGCCTCGTCGGGCGAGAGGATCGGGGCGTGCCGCCCCGGCCGCGTCTCGCGTCCGCTGACGACGAGGCCCTGGTAGACCGTGGCGCGGAGGTACACCTCGCGGACGGCGTAGCGCGTCCAGCCGCCGGCGGACGGTGCCGGCGCGCCCTCGGCGGCGAGCTGGTCGGCGAGCTCGGCGAAGCTGCGGTGGCGGAGGCCGGCGAAGATCCTCTGCACGACGTCGGCCTGCTCGGGCACGACCTCGAGGGTCCGGCGGTTCGTCTCGTCCCGGCCGTTCCGGTAGCCGAAGGGCGGGTTGCCGCGGTGGCGCCCGTCCTCGAACAGCGACCGGCGGATCCCCTTCGCCCGCTCGCTGTCCTGGTCGGCCTGGAACTGGGCGGCAAGCGCGAGCTGGCCGAGCATGAACCGCCCGGTCGCCGTGTCCCACCGGGTGTTCGGCATGTTGGCGATCAGCAGCGGGATGCCGGCCAGCTCGAGGGCGTGGTGCAGGTTGAGCGTCAGGCGGGCATTGCGGGCGAGGCGTGACAGGTCATACACGGCGATGCCGTCACAGGTGCGCTCCTCGATCCGGCGGACGAGCTCGCGCAGACCGTCGCGGTCGTCGGTCCGTCCCGAGTGATGGCCGCCCGAGTCGGCGATGACGTCGTGGGTCGCCCCGGCCGGCAGCATCGCAGTCGCAGCGGAGACCTGCGCCTCGTCGCTCACGTCGGCGTCGCCGGCGGTCCGGAACGATCGGCGGACGTAGACCAGGTAGTGCGCCATCAGCGCCGCGCGACCTCCGTCCCTTGCGGCTCCACGGCACCCATCTTCGCACGCCGCGCCGACGCCGCCGCGACCAGACGCGCGAGGTCGCGCTCGAAGCGTGCGGCCTGGTCGTCTGCCGGCGTGGTGGGCGGGCGGGGCGTCCTCACCATGTCCGACCATCCCGCCGGCGGATCCCGAGGACTAACATGCGCCACCTGGAGCCGATCGGATGGCCGATCTGGCTCGGCTGCGAGTGTGACCACCACCAGCCCGTGCGGACCCACTCGAGGATCGCCAGCCGGTGCTCGAGATGCGTGAGCCCGGATCCGCCGTAGAACGGCTTCGCGTCGTGGCAGCCGTCGCATAGCCGGACCAGGT
>JANNHX010000051.1:0-3152 GCA_031404615.1 Chloroflexota bacterium | reverse complement strand
GCGGCATCCTCGACACCGTCGGTCGCGCGCGGGCCGAAGCCGTGGCCCCCGGCATCCCGGGCGCGCAGCTCGTGCTCCTGGACGGCGTCGGCCACACCCCCCACCTCGAAGCCCCCGCGGTCTTCCGCCGCCTCGTCACTGCCTTCCTGCAGGAGGTTCCCGCCCCATGACAACGCCCGTCACCTGGACGCCCGTCGTCGACTACCGCGACATCCGGTACGAGCACTCCGGCACCGGGATCGCCAAGGTCACGATCAACCGCCCGGAGGTCCGCAACGCCTTCCGGCCCCAGACCGTGCGCGAGCTCATCGACGCCTTCGCCCGGATCCGCGACGACGCGTCGGTCGGCTGCGTCCTGCTCACCGGCGAGGGCGACAAGGCGTTCTGCAGCGGCGGCGACCAGACGTACAAGAGCCACGGCGGCGGCTACCTCGACACCGACGGGATCGCGCGGCTCAACGTGCTGGACCTCCAGCGCCAGATCCGGAGCCTGCCGATCCCGGTCATCGCGCTCGTGAACGGCTACGCCATCGGCGGCGGCCACGTTCTCCACATCGTGTGCGACATGTCGATCGCGAGCGACAACGCGATCTTCGGCCAGGTTGGGCCCAAGGTCGGCAGCTTCGACGCCGGGTTCGGGGTCGGCCTGCTGGCGCGGCTCGTCGGCGACAAGAAGGCCAAGGAGATCTGGTTCCTGTGCCGCCAGTACACCGCCGACGAGGCGATGGCGATGAACCTGGTCAACAAGGTCGTGCCGCTCGCCGACCTCGAGGCCGAGGGCGTGCAGTGGGCCGACGAGATCCTGGACATGAGCCCGACGGCGATCCGGTTCCTCAAGTCGGCGTTCCTCGTCGCCACCGATGGCCTGGCCGGGCTCCAGGAGTTCGCTGGCAACACGACCGGGCTCTACTACACGACCGACGAGGCGCACGAGGGCTCGACCGCGTTCCTCGAGAAGCGCAAGCCCGACTACCGCAAGTACCCGCGGCGCCCCTGATGGCGACCGCCCCGGCGCGGCCTTCCGCGCAGCTCCCTTCGCGCCCCCCCGCGCAGCAGCGTGCGCGGCCCTCCGCGCTCCGCATCTGGATCCTCGCCGCCCGGCCGCACACGCTCCCCGCCGCCGTCGCCGGCGTGGCCGTGGGCATCGGCGCGGGCCTCGCGGTCGGCGCGCCACTCCGCCTCGACACGGCGCTCGGCTGCGTGCTGGTCGCGCTGCTGCTCCAGGTCGTCGCCAACTTCTCCAACGACCTCTCAGACCACCGGCGTGGCGCCGACACGCCCGACCGCCAGGGCCCCACTCGCGTTGCGGCCTCCGGGCTGGTGACGGAGCGCCAGCTGGAGGTCGGGATCGCCATCACCATCGGCCTCGCGGCGATCGTTGGCCTGTCCCTCGTGTGGGTCGGCGGCCCGGTGCTGCTCGCGCTGGGCGCCCTCGCGATCGTCGCGGCCCTCGCGTACACCGGCGGTCCGTTCCCATACGGGTACAAGGCGCTGGGCGAGGTGTTCGTGTTCATCTTCTTCGGGCTCGTTGCGGTGGCCGGGACGGCGTACCTGCAGGCGCTCGCGTTCGATGCCCTGTTCGTGATTGTCGCGATCCCGCCCGGCGCGCTGATCACGGCGATCCTCGTCGTCAACAACCTGCGCGACATCCCGACGGACACCGCGGCGGGCAAGCGGACGCTCGCGGTCGTGCTGGGCAAGCGGCGCACGCAGGGCGAGTTCGGGGCGCTGCTGGGCGTCTCGTACTTCGTGCCGGTCGCGTTGTTCCTCGCCACGTTCACGGGCTGGACACCGTCGGGCCGGCCGGCACCGCTCGCGGTCCTCCTGCTGCTGCCGCTCCTGACGCTGCCGATGGCGTCGCGCCTGCTGGCGAGGGTCCGGGACTTCGGCGAGCCGCGGGAGCTCAACCTCGCGCTCAAGGGAACGGCGCGGCTGTCGCTCGCCTTCTCGCTGCTGTTCGCGGCGGGTCTCGCGATGACCGCCGTCACCGGGCTGGGCGCGGCGTGAGCCTCGTCGTGACGGTCACCTTCGTCCTGGTCCCGTTCCGCGCGCCGTTCGAGACGGCCGCTGGCACGTGGACGGCGCGCGAGTCCTGGCTGCTCCGCCTCGAGCGCGAGGACGGGCGCGTCGGGTGGGGCGAGGCGGTCCTTGAGGACGCCGGCGACGCGCCGGTGCTCGAGGCGCTGTTCGACGAGCTGGTGGCGACGGGGCTCGCGCCGGCCAACGCGCTGGTGTCGCGGACGGGCGCGGCGGGACGGGCGTTCCGAGCCGCGTTCGGGGGCGCGCTTCTGGACCTGGGTTCCGCGGCGACGGCCACGGGGCGCGACCAACCGGCGCCGGCGCGGGGAGTCGGGGTCAACGCGACGATCGGCGCGGCGGACACCGCTGCGGCCGTCGAGGCGGCGCGGGCCGCCGTTGCGCGCGGGTTCCGGACCCTCAAGCTCAAGGCCGGCCCCGCTGACACGACCGCGTCGCTCGTGGAGCGGCTGTTCGCGGTCCGCTCCGCCGTCGGCGACGAGGTCGCGCTCCGGCTCGACGTCAACGGAGCCTGGTCGCCGAACGAGGCGGCCGAGCGGCTGCGCGCCCTCGCGGGCGTGGGGCTGCAGTATGTCGAGCAGCCGCTGGACCCGGCGGCGCTCCCCGATGCGGCGGCACTGCGTGCGGTGAGTGGCACCCCCGCTCGCGGCCGACGAGGCGGTCGAGTCCGCCGAGGCGGCCCGCGCGATCCTCGATGCCGGGGCGGCCGACGTCCTGGTCGTGAAGCCGGCGCGGGTCGGCGGACCGCCGGTCGTCGCGGAGATCGCGGCCCTCGCGGCGGAGCGAGGCGTCCCGGTCGTGATCAGCTCGCTGTTCGAGACGGGCGTGGGCCTGGCGGTGGCCCTGGCCTGCGCCGCAGCGCTCCCGGACGTGCCGGGGTGGCCGGCCGCGGAGCGCGCGCACGGGCTCGCGACCGCCGACCTGTTGCGTGACGACCTCCTCGTCCGGCCGCTGGTCGTCGGGGAGGGGCGGATTCGGACCCCGGGCGGGCCGGGGCGCGGCGGACTCGGCGTCGTCGTGGACGAGCGTGCCGTGGCGCGCTACCGGGTGAGCGGCGCATGACCTGGTTCGCGGACCGTCTCCTGGCCGAGCACGCGCGGGTTGCGCCCGCCGAG
>JANNHX010000050.1:0-5743 GCA_031404615.1 Chloroflexota bacterium | reverse complement strand
GCAGCCGCCACCGCGGAGATCGCCACCGGCAAGATCAGCGGCCCCGTCGGCACCTACAGCCACCTGCCGCCCGACCTCGAGGCCGAGGTGCTCGCGGACCTCGGCCTGCACGTGGACCCGGTGAGCACCCAGATCGTGCAGCGCGACCGCCACGCCGCGTTCATGGCGGCCATCGCGATCCTGGGCGGGACCCTGGAGCGCGTCGCAACCGAGGTCCGGAACCTCCAGCACACCGAGATCGCCGAGGTCATGGAGCCCTTCAAGCGCGGCCAGAAGGGCAGCTCGGCAATGCCCCACAAGCGCAACCCGATCCTGTCCGAGCGGATCGCCGGCCTCGCGCGCCTGCTCCGCGGGTACGCGCAGACGGCCTTCGAGAACCAGCCGCTGTGGCACGAGCGTGATATCAGCCACAGCTCCGCGGAGCGCGTGATCCTGCCCGACGCCACGATCCTGCTCGACTACATGCTCGCGAAGGCGACCGGCCTGGTCGAGGGGCTGGTCGTCCGACCGGAACGGATGCGCGAGAACATCGAGCGCGGGCACGGGCTCCACGCCTCCTCCCGGGTGCTGCTGGTCCTCGTGGAGAAGGCGGGGCTCTCGCGCGAGGACGCCTACGCCATCGTCCAGCGCAACGCCCTGCGGGCGGCCGACGAGCGCGTCTCGCTCAAGGGCCTGCTCGCGACCGACCCCGCGGTGGCCAGCAGGCTCGCGCTGACCGACCTCGACGCCTGCTTCGACGATGCGGCGGTCCTGCGCCACGTCCCCGAGATCATCACCCGGCTCGACACGCTCGAGGCCGGCATCAGGGCGCGTGCCGCGACCGCGGCCACAGGATCAGAGGAGGGTGCCGGTGCCGCTGGCTGACGCCTTTGTCCGGGCAGGCAAGGTCCGGGACCTCTACCGGGTCGGGGACGACCGGCTGCTGCTGGTCGCGAGCGACCGGCTGTCGGCGTTCGATGTCGTCCTGCCCACGCCGATCACTGACAAGGGCCGCGTGCTCACCGGCCTGTCGCGGTTCTGGTTCGCGGAGACGGCCTCGATCGTGCCGAACCACCTCCTGTCCACCGACCCGGCGGACCTCCCGGACGAGATCACCGGCGGCGACCCGGCGACGATCGCCGACCTGCGCGGCCGGATGATGCTCGGCCACCTGGCCGAGGTCCTCCCCGTCGAGTGCGTCGTCCGCGGCCATCTCTCGGGGAGCGGCTGGAAGGAGTACCTGGCCACGGGCGAGGTGTGCGGCATCGAGCTGCGCGCCGGGCTGCGCGAGTCGGACCGCCTCCCGGCCCCGCTCTTCACGCCCGCCTTCAAGGCGCCCGCCGGCCGGCACGACGAGAACATCTCGTTTGCCCAGACGGTCGACCTGATCGGCCAGGAGCGCGCCACGGCCGTCCGCGACGCGAGCATCGCGCTGTACGAGCACGGCGCCGTGGTCTGCGAGCGGGCGGGGATCATCCTCGCCGACACCAAGTTCGAGTTCGGGGTGCTTCGGGGCGGCGGGATCATCCTCATCGACGAGGTCATGACCCCCGACTCGAGTCGCTTCTGGGACGCCTCGGCCTACGAGCCGGGACGGGCCCAGGCCAGCTACGACAAGCAGTTCGTCCGCGACTGGCTCCTGCGCCAGCCGTGGAACCAGGCGGCGCCGGGGCCGGAGCTCCCGGACGACGTGGTCAAGGGCACCCGCAGCCGCTACGTCGAAGCCTACGAGCGCATCACCGGGGCGAGCTTCGCCCGCTACCGTTTGGAGGACGTCATCGCCCGATGAGCGAGCTCAGCCGCGCCTACCGCTTTGCGGTCAACGTCACGCCCAAGCCCGGGATCCTGGACCCCCAGGGCAAAGCCGTCGAGCGCAGCCTCCCGCACCTCGGGATCACCGGCGTCACCGGCGTCCGCGTGGGCCGCCGGGTGGAGCTGGCCGTCGCAGCCGCCGACGAGGCCGCCGCCCGAGCGGTGGTCGACCGCCTGGCGGGGGAGCTGCTGTCGAACCCGCTCATGGAGCAGTTCGCCGTCGAGTCGCTCGGCGAGGCCGACGCGCCCGCCGTGACGGGGGTCGGCGGATGACGGTCCGGGTCGGCATCGTCCTGTTCCCGGGCTCCAACCGCGACATCGACGCGGTGAATGGCCTCACGGTCGCGGGCGCCGAGCCGGAGATCCTGTGGCACGAGTCCGTGGACCTCGCGGGCGTCGCCGGGATCCTGATCCCCGGCGGCTTCGCGTACGGCGACTACCTGCGGGCCGGCGTCATCGCCCGGTTCTCGCCGGTGATGCGCGCGGTGGCGGACTTCGCCGCGCGGGGCGGCCCGGTCCTCGGGATCTGCAACGGGTTCCAGGTCCTCGCCGAGGCGAAGCTGGTCCCCGGCGCCCTGCTGCGCAACCGCGGCCTTCGCTTCGTGTGCAGGCAGGTGACGCTGCTGCCGGATCACCTCGACTCGCCGTTCACGCGCGAGATCTGGGAGCGCCGGCCCCTCCGGATGCCTGTCGCACACGGCGAGGGCTGCTACTACGCCGACGAGGCGACGCTCGACGAGCTGGAGCGCGACGGAGGCGTCCTGTGGCGCTACGTCAACGCCGATGGCTCGGTCGCAGGCCCCGACGATGCCGGCAACCCCAACGGCTCTGAGCGCGGGATCGCGGGCGTGTGCAACGCCGCGGGCAATGTGGCCGGCCTCATGCCCCACCCCGAGACGGCGGTCGAGGCGATTATCGGCAGCGACGACGGCCTCGGGATCATCCGCTCGCTCGTCGTGAGCGCGGCGGAGTGGCAGCAGACCGGCCGGATCACCGGCACTCGCCCCGCCGCGGCCGGCGCCGCGGTCGCCGGAGGTGCGGGATGACCGCCGAGGCGATCCCGCTCCATCGTGCGCTCGGCCTCACGGACGAGGAGCTCGAGGCGGTCCATGAGAAGCTGGGGCGCGAGGCGAACGGCCTCGAGCTGGCGATGTTCAGCGTCATGTGGAGCGAGCACTGCTCGTACAAGAGCTCCCGCCCGCTCCTTCGGACGCTCCCGACCAAGGGCGAGGACGTCGTCGCGGGCATCGGCGAGCAGGCCGGCGTCATCTCGATCGGCGACGGGCTCGCCGTCGCGTTCAAGATCGAGAGCCACAATCACCCGTCCGCGGTGGAGCCGTACCAGGGCGCCGCGACCGGCGTCGGCGGCATCCTGCGTGACATCTTCGCGATGGGCGCCCGCCCGATCGCGGTCCTGGACGCGCTGCGCTTCGGCGATCCCTCCGACGCCCGGACGCGGCACCTGGTCGACGGCGTCGTGCGGGGCGTCGGCGGCTACGGCAACTGCGTCGGCGTGCCCACCGTGGGCGGCGAGCTCGTCTTCGACCCGACCTACCAGGGCAACCCGCTCGTCAACGTCATGGCCATCGGCCTGCTCGAGGACGGGATGCTCATGCATGCCTCCGCGGACGGGCCCGGGAACCTCGTGGTGCTCTACGGCTCCGCGACCGGCCGCGACGGCATCGGCGGGGCGTCCGTCCTCGCGAGCGCGACGTTCGGCGACCAGGATCCGTCCAAGCGCCCGAGCGTGCAGGTCGGCGACCCGTTCGCGGAGAAGCTGCTGATCGAGGCGACCCTCGAGATCATCGCCAAGGGGCTCGCGGTCAGCATCCAGGACCTCGGCGCCGCTGGCATCACCTGCGCGACGTGCGAGACCGCGGACCGCGGCGGCACGGGGATCCTCGTGGACCTCGACGCCATCCCGCGCCGCGAGCCCGGCCTCGAGCCCTTCGAGGTCATGATCAGCGAGTCCCAGGAGCGCATGGTCGCGATCGTGGAGCCGCATCGCTGGGAGGCCGTCAAGGGCGTCTGCGAGAAGTGGGACCTGCCCGTCGCGATCATCGGCCGCGTCACCGAGCAGCCGGACATCGTCGTGCTGACCGGCCCCGACGGCCGCGGCGCCCTCGACGCCGAGGGCAGGCCCGTCCAGGGCGCCGTGGAGCTCGCCCGGATGCCCGCACGCGCGCTCGCGTCCGAGGCGATCGTCTTCGAGCGCGAGTCCCGCGCCCCCACGCGCCGCCGCGCGGCCCCGGCACCCGGCAACCCCGCGGAGCCCGTGGACCACCTGCCGCTCCGCGGCCAGGACCCCGGCGCGGTGCTCACCGCGCTGCTCGGCTCGCCGAACCTGAGCTCGCGTCACCCGGTCTTCGCGCAGAACGACAGCAACGTCCAGACCAACACGGTCGGGGCCCCCGGCCGCGGCGCCGCGGTCCTGCGGATCAAGGGCACGACCAAGGCCCTCGTCGCCACGACCGACGGCAACGCCTCCGTCAGCGCGCACGATCCGTGGCTCGGCGCCGCGATGTCCGTCGCCGAGGCGACCCGCAACGTCTCGATCACCGGCGCCCGCCCGCTGGGCGTCACCAACTGCCTCAACTACGGCGACCCGACGCGCCCCGAGGCCTTCTGGCAGCTCGCCGAGGGTGTCCGGGGCCTCGCCGACGCGTGCGTGGCCCTGGGCCTGCCCGTGACCGGCGGCAACGTCTCGCTCTACAACGAGGCCCCCGGCTCGTCGATCGCGCCGACGCCCGAGATCGGCATCGTCGGGCTGCTCAACGACGTGTCCAAGCGCGTCGGGCCCGCGCTCACGGGCGACGAGAACACGATCCTGCTCGTCGGTCACAAGGGCCCCGGCCTCGCCGGCTCCGAGTACGAGCGGCTCGCGGGCTCCGCGCCCGAGGACGGCCCGCCCAGCCTGGACCTCGAGCGCGAGAAGGCCCTCCAGGAGTTCATCCGCGAGGCCATCGACCGCGGCCTCGTGGCGGCCTGCCAGGACGTGTCCGGCGGCGGCTTCGCGGTCGCGGCGGCCGAGATGTGCATCTGGGGTGATCGCGGCGCGACGCTCCGGCTCCCGGTCGGGGACTCGCCTGCGGTCGCGCTGTTCGGCGAGAGCCCGTCGCGCCTCATCTGCGAGGTGCTCCCGCGGCATGAGCCGGCCTTCGAGCTGCTGGCGCGCCATCACGGCCTCCCCGTCGAGGCGCTCGGGGTCACGGGCGGCACGCGGCTCCACGTCGACCTCGCCGGCGAGGGCGCCACGGGGGCCGCGGAGGACCGGGGGAGCCGGATCGCGGACGCGATCGACGTCGAGGTCGCCGAGCTGCGGCACGCGTGGGAGCACGGCCTCGCGCGGGCGCTGGGCTGGGAGGGCGACGGGGCCGGGGACCACGGCGCATTCGCGCCACCCGTCGCGGACGCCGCGCTCCCGGGCGCGGAGGTCACCTTCTGATGTGCGGCGTCGTCGGGGTCGTCCTGCCCAACCGCGGCCACGAGGCCGCTGCTGTCGCGGCGACCGCCCTGTTCGCGCTCCAGCACCGTGGCCAGGAGTCGGCCGGCGTCGGCGTCTCCGACGGCACCCACCTGATGATCTACAAGGACCTGGGCATGGTGAGCCAGGTCCTCGACGAGCGGCGGATCCCGTCGCTCGCAGGCGACCTCGCGGTCGCCCACTGCCGGTACTCCACCACCGGCTCCACCGTCTGGGAGAACGCCCAGCCGACGCTGCGCCTGGGGCCGCGCCGCGCGCTCGCCATCGGGCACAACGGGAACCTCGTCAACACGCGTGAGCTCCTGGACCAGCTCCAGGGGGGGCGAGGCCGCCTCTCCGCGAGCACCGACACGGAGCTCCTGACCGCGCTCCTCGCCGACGAGCCCGCCGAGGACACCGTCAGCGCGCTGCGCCAGGTCCTGCCGCGGGTCCGCGGCGCGTTCAGCCTCGTGATCCTCGACGAGCGCA
>JANNHX010000049.1:0-3136 GCA_031404615.1 Chloroflexota bacterium | reverse complement strand
TCGATCCCGCCGGCCTCGAGCGACCGCGGGCTGACGGTGAGGATCCACGGCATGCCGAGCATGTCGGCGTCGGCGAACTTGACGCCGGGCGACTCGGAGCGGTCGTCGTAGAGGATCTCGAACTCGGGGCCGGCGTCCTTGGCCAGGTCGTGGAGGCGCTCCGCGATCGTCGTGACCTCGGGGCTCTTGTTCGCGCCCAGGGCGACGAGGTGCGCGCGATACGGGGCGACCTCGGCCGGCCACTTGATGCCCTTCTCGTCGTGGTGATCCTCCACGATGCAGGCGACGTTGCGCCCGAGGCCGATGCCGTACGAGCCCATGACGATCGGATGGCGCTCGCCGTCCTCGCCCAGGTACTCGGCCCCCAGCGCCTTGGTGTACTTCGTCCCGAGCTTGAAGATGTTCCCGATCTCGATGCCGTTGCGCAGGATCACGGGCTTGCCGCAGTCCGGGCAGGCGTCGCCCTCGCGGACGTTCGCGATGTCGGTCACGACGTCCGGCGTGTAGTCGCGGCCGACGTTCGTGTTCTTCAGGTGGTAGCCCGGCTTGTTCGCGCCGGCGACGAGGTTCGGCGAGGCGGCGACCAGCGAGTCCACGACGACGACCGAGTCGCGCGCGCCGATCGGCGAGCCGTAGCCCGCCTGCATGCCGCGCTCGAGAATCTCCTCGATCTGGGCCGGGCGGAGGCCGCCGGTGACCTTGACCGCGTTGACCAGCTTGGTCTCGTTGAGGTCGTGGTCGCCGCGGACGATCGCGACGATGAACCGGCCGTCGCCCGCGACCATGAACACGGCCTTGGCGGTCCGGCTCGTGGGCACGCCCAGGAACTGGGCCAGGCTGTCGATGGTCGTGGTGTCCGGCGTGTGGATCTCCTCGACCGGGAGGAGCTCCTCCGCCTCGGGGACCGGCGCAGTGGTCGGCGCGATCTGGCGGTTGCTCGCGTAGCCGCAGGCGTCGCACAGCACCAGGACGTCCTCGCCCGCCGGGTTGAGCGACATGAACTCGTGCGCGAGGCTGCCGCCCATCATGCCCACGTCCGACGCGACCGGGATCGCCTTGAGCCCCAGGCGCTCGAAGATCCGCGTGTAGGCACGGTGGTGCGCCCAGTACGCGGTGTCGAGCCCCGCCTCGTCACGGTCGCAGCTGTAGCTGTCCTTCATGACGAACTCGCGGACGCGGACCAGGCCGCCGCGAGACCGGGGCTCGTCGCGGAACTTCGTCTGGAAGTGGTAGACGATGAACGGCAGCTGGCGGTAGCTCTTCACGACATCCCGGAGCAGGTCCGCCACGACCTCCTCGTGCGTCATCGCCAGGACCATGTCCCGGTCGCCGCGGTCCTTGAAGCGCGCCATCTCGGGCCCGATCGCGTCGTAGCGGCCTGTCTCTCGCCACAGGTCTGCCGGGTGGACGACCGGCATCTCCATCTCCTGGGCACCGATGGCGTTGAGCTCCTCGCGGATCACCTGCTCGACGCGCTTGCTGGCCCGGAACCCCAGCGGCAGCAGCGAGTAGATCCCCGCTCCCAGCTGGCGCACGTAGCCGGCGCGCAGGAGCAGGCGGTGGGAGGGCATCTCCGCCTCGGAAGGATCGTCGCGGAGCGTAGTGAAGAACAGGGAGGACAGGCGCATCCGGGAAGGATACCGTCCCGGCGGGTCCTCCCCTTCGGTTTCGGCGCCCCTGCCCATCGGGCGCCGAATTCACGTGATGCTTCAATCCCGGTCCGTCGCCCCAGGCAGAGACCCCGAGTTGGGCCTCTGGGAGTTCGAACCGCCAGCGAACGTCGCGAATTGAGGCGCAAGCTGAATTCCGGTGCTCAAGCGCGAGCAAGTGCGACAGGACGCATGGGCAAGAAGTGGTGCTGGCCGACCGCCGTGAGGGCCGGGAACCCCTGGAGACAGCGGCTGTCAGCCGTCAGGGCCCGTTTTGGCCTTGCGTTCGGATTCCCGATACTGGGTGATCGCGGCAGACGGAGACTGCTCGAGGGGATCGGTTCACATGGGGATTGACAACCCGAGGGTCATTGACGCCCTCGGCACCGAGAATGACACCGGCGTCGAGGTGCTGACGATCATGGACGCCTGGGACTGGGCGGACGAGCCCGAGCATCTGCTCGCGCTCGGCGACAAGATCAACGCGTATCTCGGGTTCGTCGAGTCCGGCCAGTTGCTCGAGGAGCATCCGCGCGTCGAGGGCCAAGCGCGCCGGATCGACATCCTCTCGCGGTATCCGTTCCCGACCCATCTGGCGGCGTTCATCGACCATGTCCGGCAGGTGGCAGCGACGTACAGCGTCGGCGTCCAGCAGCGGCACGTGGGCGAGATCGACCCATCGGCACCGCGAGCCAACGCCTGACCGGCACGCCCGCCCTGCTGGTCGTCGCCTCGAGGCCGGCGGACAGGCAGCCTGCCATGGAGAAGTCGGGCAGCGGCCCTCGATCCCAGGGTTGGCGCTCCGTCCCGCATCGTCGCGCCCGACGACCACGCTGCAACCCATGTGTCCTGTCGCGCTTGAGCGCGAGCCAGGTCCATATGGCCGGCGACCCGCGCGGCCGCGCGCACCACATCGCGCCTCGACGGACCGTCTCCCCGTAGTGCGCCACCTTCCCCGGCTCGGCCTGCTGGTGGCCGGCCTCTTTGTCGCGGCCGGCTGCGCCGGGCCCGCACCCACCGCCCCGGTGGCCGATCCCCTGTCGCCCAACCTCACCCTGCCACCAGGCAGCGCCGTGACGACGCCGTCCTCGGCGCCCGGCTCCGGTCCGACCTCGCTTCCCGGGGCGCCGGGTGAGCCGACGCCTTCGGTGGCACCCTCCGCCGTCGTCCCGCCCGCGCTGGACGGCCTGCTCACCTGTGGCGGCGAGGACAAGCGGTTCCCGGCGGCGGCGCTGGCCGGGCCTGGTGGTGCCGAGGGCGCGGCGAGCCAGGCCGCGGCGGCGTTGCGCCGGTATCTCGGGTCGCAGACGACCGGCGATCCCCTGCCCGTCTCCGGCTGGCGCGCGGTGATCGAGGAGCCGGCGCGGGTCCTCTTCGTCGCCCGGGCGGACGGCCGTTGGTGGCTGGCCGAGTTCGTCCGCGGCGAGGACGGCGCCTGGCAGGACATGGACCGTGGGCAGTGCAACCTCGCCGTCGTGCTGCAGGAC